>CAZVYE010000046.1:0-16250 GCA_964630895.1 uncultured Gammaproteobacteria bacterium
AGATAACGATGAATGGAACGCTTTCGCCAAACATTGGCACGGGGAAGAATATGACTCTGAATATAGCGTCGGTGGCGGGCTGAACGATATTGTTGATTGTTTGGTCAATCCCACCATTCTCCTGAGCCATGGCCAATGGTGTGGTTAACACCGCCAACAGACCAAGCAAATATTTCTTCATTGGGCTAGTTCCTCAATTATTCTTTGTATTACGCGTGATAACAGCATTATGCAAAACAGCAGGGCCAGATGTGACGCAAATATCCACTATCTCTCAAGCGCTAATGCTGAGAATGAAAACGCAGCAAATTCCAGCTCGGCCTTGTTGCTCCTATGGACTATCGTTCGGCGGAACAGGCTCTATTGCTGGCAAACGTACGTAATCTTGGATAATCCCACGTCGCAAACTGCGACTTCATCATCCCGCGACGGTCAAAACGCGCACATCTTACACGAATTTTTCACTAATGGTCCGCGCACACCCTAATGCGACAAACTATTGATTTCAATTTTTCGGCACAGGATTTCCCAGTACGCGTATTTCGTGGGAAATAACGTCGGTACTAAGACCCGCATAATCGGTGGCCATTACCTGCAAAATCGCTTGGGAATCTGGTATCTGTGTAGGCAGTGTTACATTGACCTCGCTACGCTGAGCGATTTGCCACTGTCCCCCCTGCCAGCGCCATTGCAGTTCTGCTACGCCCGCATCCGCATCAAAGCCGACTATCTTAATCTGTGTGTTTGGCCCAATCCTAACTTTTCCTGGATCGTGCAACTTTGCATAGCCGATAGGCACGATTGCTACCACCGGTGGTGCCTCGTCTCGCACCAAACGCTCTAACCGAAATGGTTTTGCTTCGCTAGGATATCCCTGAATGCCAGAATTGCTGACGGCTGTTACGCGCCAATGGTAATTGCCAGCTGCGCGCATCTCTGGCGTCCAGTTATGAAAGTCCTGATTTGGCTGCGCCGGGATACTCGCGCGGTCGTGTAGTCGCCCGCAGCGTTTGTCCTCGCATACTTCAATCACATATTGATCAGCTTCTGGCAGCGTTTGCCACCGCAGCGGGACATTGGCAATTGGCCAGGTGCCTTGAAACTTGTCGTCTTCAAGCAAAGGCGCAGGCAGCAATTTCTCCACCTGTATTTTTCCTGTCTTTGGAACCGAAGCACCCTCACCTTTGGCGATCTGTACAGTCTGACCCTGACTGGCGACGCTGGATGAACCGGCATACACCATTAGCTGAGCCGAATCGTCAGTGCCGTTGGAAGCACGCAGCTGTCCGTTGCCTGCACTATCTGGCCGGGGATTGGCTGTCGCTCGGCCAACCAAAACCTCAATTTCCGTCTTTTGATTACCCAACGGCGCAAACTCAATTTCCGCTGTGCCTTTGGTAACCTCAATATTAGCTCGGTCAACGCCTCTGAGTGTGGTCTCCCGGCCCGACAAGAATAGCTGAGAATACTCGGTCAAACGCAAGGTCGTCGCATCGTTGAATCCAAGTTGCGCAGAGCTTTTGCGCAGGGTGCGCAAACCGTCTTCCTCAAACAATTGATCACCGGCAGCGGCTGGCAACCAGGATTGGCGCTTCAGATTTTTCTCGACGCGATTGGCCACGGCCTGAATGTCTGCCGACTTGGCAGGTATGACCCGTTCTGTAATTACTACCAGTCGTTGCCCGATTCTTAGCTGGTGGGGATTCTCAATGTCCGGGTTTAACTTCCAGTTCTCTCGCCACAAAAAGTCTTCGCCCAGATATTTTTTGGTTATGGACCATAAACTTTCTCCAGGCTGAACCACATGGATTCCTAGAGTATCCTCCGCATCTTCTTGCGCGAACGCCGAATGCAGCGTGGCAATACATATCAGAAAGAAGGCCAGGCGACTCATGACGGGTCTTCCTTGCGTACACCGGAGCCAGGCAACCCCCAACCTGCCCTGATTTGGTAATGTCTAACGACCTCCTCTCCCGAATCTCGACTACCGAACAGCGTCAATTGATTCCACCCACCTTCAAGTCGAATTGGACCAGTGACGGGCTCCCTTACGCTATCCTGTAGTTGATATTCTAATCGGGACCAGGAGCCCGCATCACCTAGCAAAACCTGAGAATTTCGAGGCACAAAATATGCCCCATCTCGAACCTCCGTTGCGGAGGGCAAGATCAAGTTGAACTCTGCCTGTTCCGATGGCGGTTGGGTAACCGGAATGCTGGCCGATGAAACGTTCCCCAGCGTGTCTTCTGCATAGACTTCAGCCCCTGGTTCTAATGCATCCAGAATTGCGTCTGGGCTTAACTCCTTTTGCACTCCATCCTGCTCTAACCAAATTCTGGCTACGCCTGCCGGATCATCAGCCAACACTTTAATGCCATCGTTGCCGCGCTCCAGTTGTATGGTCGGGCCGCTACTATCTACTGAAAACTCATATTGCTGAACAGGGCTGACGTTGCCTGCAAAATCTTCGGTTGTTAAGGCGACGTTCTGAAGCCCGGCGTCCCAGGTGGAAACGCTTTGCAATCGCTGCCCGTTAACCTGATATTCAAAATTGGCCAATCCGCTGTAGTCGGAGAACTCTAGCTGGATGCTGGTACGGGGTGAAACTCGAATCACGTCATCAGCCAATGCGGGTCCGTTCATGCTCCAAATCACCTGGGGCGCCTGATGATCCAGGACCAATCTGGCTGGATCTTGCGACTTTAACTCGCCGCTATTGGCCGTTGACACGACAAACCAAGCATCTTGCACGATGTTGCCAGCAGGCGTTTCTCGCTTTGCCAGATAGAGCAAATGTCCGGGTGATGCAGCAATAGTGGTTTCAGCATCTATGGGCCGTGCGACACCGCCACCAAGCGCATACCAAACTTCTCCGCTTTGCCACTCTACTGGCAACTGGCCTTGTAAGGGTGCGTCAGTCGTTATCTGGATCGAGGACTTGGGTTGCGCGGCTGCGTAGCTCGCCCCCAGCAGGCAGGCGAGTGGTATGGCGAATGTCCATTTTGACGGTCGCCGCAGAACTGTAGCCACGTTCTTTCTTTCCAGCTTGTTCATCATCCATCCCCATTTGACTCTCCACCCCAAGCAATAAATCCAGGGCTTCAGTTGCACCGGCCGGTCTTTCGTTTGGATCCTTAGCCAGCAAACTATCTAACAATTCTAGAAACTCAGATGGTAAGTCTTTTACTACCATTTCCGGTATTTTCACATCCTTGGAAGTGGTTCTGGTAATGATCTGCATAGTGCTTTTACCGGTAAACACCTGATGTCCGGTCAAGCACTCTGCGATTACCACTCCCACGGCAAACAAATCACTTTGTTCGCTAAACTCAGCAGTCTTGTAGCTTTCTGGCGCAATATAACCTGGCGTCCCACGTATAACCTTATCGTCCTGATCACCCGTTCTGTTGAGAACGCCAGCAATGCCAAAGTCGGATACTTTTACCGTACCATCCTTGGCAATCAGAATATTTGGTGGCTTGATATCCCTGTGGATAACCCCGTGCTCGTGCGCCAACTTGAGCGCTTTAAGCAAACCTTCACCAATATTCATCACATCCGACGCCGACAGCGCTCCTTCGCGATCAAGCACGCTGTCCAAAGGTTCGCCATCGACGTATTCCATCACTACAAATGCAAACTTGTCACTTTGCAGCACGTCGAAAACGGTCACAATATTTGGGTGCGTCAGCTTCGCCGCCAGTAAGCCTTCTTTGACTAATCCCTGGGTGAGTTCATCACGCTCTTCTTCGGGGAGATCTTCATCCAGGCGAATAGTCTTAAGAGCCACGTGGCGCTCCAGCTTCGGGTCCCAACCCAAATAGACCGTGCCCATCGCACCTGCGCCCAGGCAGCGCACTACTTGATATCGATCTAAGAAAATCTGCGAGAGTGTCTCTCGCTCCGTCATTGAGCTTTCAAGTCGCTGAAAGGCCTCTTGTAGCTGTGCAATCTCGCTGCCGCCGGTCTCTCCGGTTGTATTACCGGCCAAGCGCTGTTGGGCACGCACTAATCCCCTGAGAGGCCGGATGACCATGTGATGCGCCGCTATCGCGAGCAGCCCAACAACCAGAGCCACCAGACCAAACGCGGTCCAGGCGGTTTGACGCATGTTGGCAAGCGTCTTTTCTGCAGCATGCGCGGGCTGGGCCGAAACCACGGTCCACTGGTGCTCTGGCAAGCGCGCGAAGGCAACGATGTGAGTCAGACCGTTCCTCTTAAATCGACTCATCCCATCCGTAAATTCCGTGGCCTGTATTTTTTCGAGAAACAGCTCAGGGTACGCATCTAAGACTTTATGCTGCCCCAGTATGGGTTCACCCAGGCTGTCTATGAGCGCTATTTCCGCATCGCGACCAAAGTTTGGTGGCGCGAAATAGTCTTCGAGCAGATTAATTTCAGCCAGCAGCGCAATAAAGACGTCAGGTCGGGAGGTTTCCACCTGAATTCGTAGCAGACGCTTGTCGGCGTGGTCGATAATGGTCGGCGGCGCAGTCATTCGATCCGCCAATGTGGTGCCGATTTCTACTTCAGAACCACTGCGTCGCAGTGACACTAGCGTAATATCTTTCTCGTCACGCCAGGCAAAGAGTCCGACGGCCTCAATTTCCGGTCGAGCTACAAGCAACCGCTCCAATGCTAACTGGGCGTCCGCAGAATTCGGCTCCAGGTAGAGTCTTGGGTCGTCCCCCGCGCTGGCTACCAGATCATTGAGCATGGCCAGGTAGTCTCGCGTTTGGTCCGCGCTGGTTTTCGCCACAATTTGATGCGTTCGTTGAATCTGATCAATGATATCGTCCGCATTGCGGTCAATTTGGTACCAGGCCACGGCGAAGGGCAGCGCACCGACAACGGCGAGACCAGCGACAACCCAAAACAGGATTGGCATGGAGAAACGGCGGGCCAAATTACCCCTCCTTTTGGCAAATTCGTTTACAACTCCACCACAGCGTGAGCACAATTACCAGACAAAGAGGGCAAATCTATGTCAACACCTAAGCTTGTTGTTGTAGGCAGCTACAACCAAGACTTGATATTTAACACAGCGTCACTGCCTGCTCCCGGTGAGACGTGCCTGGCTTCCATGCACACGGCCCACGGCGGCAAGGGATTCAATCAGGCAGTTGCGGCCGCGCGTATGGGCGCTACAACCCACTTTATTGGTGCCCTGGGAGATGATGCGGCGGCCTCTTCCATGGCTCAGTTCGCGCACGACAACTCCATTGAGTTGCAGCGCATAACGGTTGACGCGCCTACCGGCTGCGCCGCGGTCGTGGTGGACGCAGATGGCGAAAATCAGATTGTGGTGGCTGCAGGCGCCAATATGCAATTGACCGTAGAGCAACTGCTGCCACATCATGAGTTGATCAGCAACGCACAGGTCTTACTGTGCCAAATGGAATCACCGGTTACTGTGACGTCGCATGCTTTGCGTCTTTGTAGCGGATGGCGCATTTTAAACCCGGCACCCATGCCTAAAGCGATAGACGTGGACCTGCTACATCACTGCGACATCATCACACCAAATGAGGGTGAGTTTCGATCGCTATGTGCGCAGTTGAATTTGCCGGAGCTAGAAGAGCTGGGCCCCGATATCGAGATGGACGTATTTGATCAAATACCTACGCCAACCGTCTTGGTCACAATGGGCAAACGGGGCTGCCTGTCCTATACCCGGGATACCAGGTTTGCGAGTCAGCCTACATTACAGCTAATACCTGCAGATGCCGTCGAAGCTGTCGACACTACCGGCGCAGGGGATGCGTTTAATGGGGCCTTTGGAGCGCAGCTAATTCGGACAAAGGGTGACTTGTTAAAAAGTATAGAGCTGGCTATGCGGGCGGCGGCTATCGCAGTCACCCGACCTGGGGCAGCGCCTGCAATGGCCTATGCGCATGAGCTATAGGCGAAAAACTAAGTTGGTTTATTACACTTGATCCGAACGCGCTCAGCCCAAGATGCGCCATCACCACTCGCTTCATATTTCCAGTCGTAGGTTGAATCGGTAATGTTGTAGAACGTTATTCTGGCCTGGTGGGCGGACATCCCCGGACGTTCCCAGCGATCGCCGGTCATCACGATGGCACCATCAGAAAACGTCGCATCAAAATGGTCAAATTTTGGCTGCGTGGCGGTGGCCCAAACCATTTGCCACTTATCAACCTCTGGATCGTAGGTGCGGAGATTGGTTCCAATGGGCGCTTGCGGGTTGCTTGGTTCCCAAACATCTTGCACCGCATAGCCATCCAGTATGTAGTACCACGTCCAGGTGGCAGGATGAGGTGATTCTTGCCAGTTACCTTCCGCATCAACTTGTGATGCCTGGCAGCGCCACTCGCCCTCCAGTTGACCAAACTGCTGCACTTGATCAGGAGCATCTGGATTGGGACCGCTATGAAACAGAGGCGACTGCGCCCACGTCAATGCGCTAAAGAAAACCAAGCTTGACGCAACAACCTGAGACAGCATGCGCCTGGATCGCTTGCTGCCAATCGATTTCTCAGAGTTTTCGCGCGCGATGAATCCGCTGGGGCGCTGCGACTGCCATGCAACGGTCGTGCGGTATCGCGAACTTACCAAATTTGTAAATCGCAACCCAAACTGTTGTGCTTTTCCCATGAGCAGCGCTCCTGTTGATAGGGTCGCAATTCTCTCTCAGTTAGCGCCAAAGGTGGTGACGAAAATTGCGACCATTGTGACCAATGGCATATACGGTCAACAATCGCAAAATACGATATAAATCGTAGACTTAGCGAAGAACCGCTTCCAGGTGAAATCGAATTTCGATTGTGTCTGCCACTTTCAGGCCACCGTTAAGTGCAGAAAAAGGAATCAACCCAATTTCAGCATGGCTTAGCTCAAACATGCCATCGCCAACCATGCGCTGAGCATCTTGTTGCAATGAAACCGGAACTCTAGTCTTGACTTGGCGATTCTTGACGGTGAAAAAAACGGTTGCCGCTTGTCGACCCTTTTCATCTTCAACGCCAGCGAGATCGATGGATGCAGTGATAAAAGGAAACTGTTCGGCGTGCAACAATTGCTCGCTCAACATGTTTGCCAGCGTTCCCGTTTTATCGTCCTCACTAGGCTCTGAGGCGAAGGCCTCGCCAGCCTTTATACGCAGTGCATCCGGATCTACCTGGAATTCTTTGGCGCGGATAAAAAGATCGCCGAGAATGCGGGAATCGTCTGTAAGAAACGCGCCGTGCACCGGCGCAACGATAATGTGATTATGGCCAAACCTGGCGAGCTTGCCTGACTTGAAAACGCGAAGTTCGATTACGGACGACGCCGGGTCAAGCCGGTAAACGGCCTGATTAAGCCCGGGATTTGCATATTTCTCACTGGGAAATACTGGAGGGATATCAGGTGCCGCAGCTAAATCAGGCAATTCCGGTGTGCTGCACGCAGTCAACAGGACCGCTATTGCCAATGCAAAAACCAGCTTAAGCGCTGGAAACGGGCGACGCTGCCGACACATATTCGTTCCTCGGAATCACGGTAGCCCTCATCTTAGGCTATGCACGGCCCTGGGTCGATATAGGGTTACGCTATGCCAAGATTTTTGCAGATAGCGACAGATGCCGGCGCTCTATTAAGGGTATAAAAATGCAGACCGGGCGCACCACCTTCGAGCAGTCGCTGACACAGCCCGGAAACAAAGTCGATACCAAATGCCCGTATCGAAGCGCGATCATCACCATAGCTTTGCAAGCGCTTGCGCAGCCACCGGGGAAGTTCTGCGCCACACATCTTGGAGAATCGCGCCAGCTGCGTGTAGTTGGTTATGGGCATGATGCCGGGAACGATGGGGATATCAATGCCTTTGTCCCGACAGCAATCTACAAAATGAAAATAGCTGTCCGCATTGAAAAAATACTGGGTAATCGCCTCATCTGCCCCGGCTTCTACTTTCGCTTGAAAGTGATTTAAGTCGCCGTCAATGGTTTCAGCTTCCGGGTGCACTTCGGGATAGCAGGCAACATGTATCCGAAAATGGTCGCCATGCCGTTCTCGAATGTAAGCAACCAGTTCGTTCGCGTAGCGAAACTCTCCTGCTGATGCCATACCTGAGGGCATGTCGCCACGTAGTGCAACAATACGGCTGATACCCGCTTCTTTATAGGTATCCAGCAGTCGCCCTACACTTTCTCGTCTGCCACCCAGGCACGAAATATGCGGTGCTGCCCGAGCCGCGCTTGCAGATTCTATCGCAAGGACCGTCTGCTCAGTATGCTCTAAAGTCGAACCACCGGCCCCGAATGTCACGGAAAAAAATGTCGGATTTAATGATTGGAGCTCAGCATGGGTCGCATCAAAGATTGCCTGCTGCTCTGGTGTCTTCGGTGGAAAATATTCAAAACTGATCTCGGTATTCACGTTGTCCCCCAGCATGTGCTGGCGTGCACAAAGCACGCCAGCCACACAGTCAATTAATAGCGGTAATGATCCGGTTTGTACGGTCCATTAACCTCAACACCGATGTATTCGGCCTGCTCCGTTGACAACTCGGTCAGATCAACCCCGATGCGCTGCAAGTGCAGTTTGGCGACCTTTTCGTCCAAGTGCTTGGGCAGAACGTATACGTCGTTCTCGTAGTTATCACCACGTATCCAAAGCTCCATTTGCGCCAACACCTGGTTGGTGAATGAGTTCGACATAACAAAGCTTGGGTGACCGGTTGCACAGCCCAGATTAACCAGGCGCCCTTCGGCCAACAGAATGATCTTCTTGCCATCCGGGAAGGTGATGTGGTCTACCTGGGGTTTAATGTTGTCCCACTCATACTTGCGCAGGCTGGCTACATCAATCTCGTTGTCGAAGTGACCAATGTTGCAAACGATCGCTTCGTGCTTGAGTCGTACCAGGTGATCGTGAGTCAGTACGTCTTTGTTGCCCGTCGCGGTAACAATAATGTCCGCTTGCTCCAATACGCCTTCTTTTTCTATATTGACGACGCGATAGCCTTCCATCGCTGCCTGCAGTGCGCATATAGGATCGATTTCGGTAATCCAAACCGTTGCACCCAGTCCACGCAGCGACTGCGCCGAACCTTTGCCCACGTCACCATAACCGCAAACAATGGCTACTTTGCCGGCAACCATGACGTCGGTAGCCCGCTTAATGCCGTCTACCAGCGACTCGCGGCAGCCATACAGGTTGTCGAACTTCGACTTTGTCACAGAGTCGTTGACGTTAATTGCAGGGAACGGCAACTCATTGCGCTTTGCCATACGGTACAGGCGATTAACACCTGTAGTGGTTTCTTCGGTAACGCCCTGAATTTTTGCCAGCGCTTCGCCGTACCAACCCGGGTTGGTGTCCAACCGCTTGCGGATCGAGTTAAACAGCGCCACTTCCTCTTCACTGCCAGGATTATCCAAAACGCTGATGTCTTTCTCAGCCTTGGCTCCAATCCACAACAGCATGGTGGCGTCACCACCGTCATCCAAAATCATGTTGGGCGTGCCACCATCGTGCCACTGCATAATCTTATGGGTAAACTCCCAATATTCATCCAACGTTTCGCCTTTGAAAGCAAACACTGGCGTTCCGCTGGCAGCGATTGCTGCTGCCGCGTGATCTTGCGTTGAGAATACATTGCAAGAAGCCCAGCGCACCTCTGCACCCAAGGCAACCAACGTCTCAATCAAAACTGCGGTTTGAATCGTCATATGTAGGGAACCGGCGATGCGGGCACCTTTCAAGGGCTGCTCACTGCCAAACTCTTCACGCAGCGCCATCAGGCCTGGCATTTCGGTTTCGGCAATAGCGATTTCTTTCCGACCGTAGTCGGCCTGAGAAATATCGGCTACGTGGTAATCGGTAAACTCGCCCTCTTTTACTAGCGACGCTTGACTCATGTTGTACTCCTAATGATCGATTTGCCTGACGAGTTTTCGCCAGGTCAGAAAATTTGGTCTTAATTTACTTGGCGGCGGCCTTGAGCTCGTCCGCGCGATCGGTACGTTCCCAGCTGAATGCACCGGTCTTGGCGTTGTACTTTCGCCCGAAATGGCCATTAGCCGCGGTTTGTCGATAAATTGGCTTGATCAGATCCAGCATCTTGATGAGCCCATAGGGGCGCAAGTCAAAGTGTTCACGCACCAAGCTCTCAATGGTCGCGTCTGGCACTTTATTGGTACCAAATGTTTCGATGCTGATAGACGTCGGTTGGGCTACACCAATGGCGTAAGACACCTGGATCTCACAGCGATCCGCCAGACCAGCGGCGACAATATTCTTCGCTACATAGCGGCAGGCGTAAGCTGCGGATCGATCAACTTTTGAGGGGTCTTTACCCGAAAACGCACCTCCGCCATGGCGTGCCATGCCGCCATACGTATCTACAATAATTTTTCGGCCAGTTAGGCCACAATCACCAACCGGACCACCAATAACGAACTTGCCCGTGGGATTGATATGGAATTTGGTTTTCTTGGTGAGCCATTTTTCCGGCAATACCGGCTTGATGATCTCCTCCATGACTGCCTCTTTGAGGGCTTTGTTCTTAACGTCCGGGTCGTGCTGAGTCGACAAGACCACCGCATCTACAGCCACCGGCTTGCCGTTCTCGTAACGCAATGTGACCTGGCTCTTCGCGTCGGGACGCAACCAGGACAGCGGTGAATCCTTTTGCTTACGTACTTTCGCATGACGCTCTACCAAACGATGCGAATAGTGGATTGCCGCCGGCATCAGTGCTCTGGTTTCGTTGGTTGCGTAGCCAAACATCAACCCCTGATCGCCCGCACCCTGATCTTCGGGTTTTTTGCGATCGACGCCCTGTGCGATATCTGGAGACTGCTTGCCGATGATATTGACGATTGCGCAGGTATGCCCGTCAAAGCCTACGTCTGAAGAATCGTATCCAATGTCGACGATGACATCCCGAATCAGTTGCTCGAGATCTACCCAAGCGGTGGTACTGATTTCTCCACCGACGATGGCTACGCCCGTCTTGACCATGGTCTCGCAGGCAACGCGAGCATTTTCGTCTTGTTTTAACACTTCGTCCAAAATGGCGTCTGATATTTGATCAGCAACCTTGTCTGGATGCCCCTCTGATACAGATTCCGACGTAAAAAGGTAGCTGGAATGATCGCGACTCATTGGCTTACTCATCGACTATATATCTCTTATTTCGGATAAAGAGATATATTGTAACGAGGAATCTTTCAAAATGCACGCGCCGTTGTTCATTTCATGGCGTAAATCCTGGCACACTAGTGCATACGATACATAAGCTCAGCAAACTTGTGAGAAGAAAGAAATTGATCTAATGAACGGGACGAAACTGGCAAACTGGCTTAATCACCGTCATGGTTTGGGTGAGCGCGTCTTTGGCATTGCGGGCCCGCCCGGGTGCGGTAAGTCCACCGTTGCGCGGGAGGCTGCCAAATCAATGTTGCAAGCATACGGGCTTAACACAGCAGTCGTCAGCCTGGACGACTTTTACTTACCTCTTGCACAGCGAAAGGTGTTGGCAACACTTACGCCCCTGTTAGAAGTCCGGGGCGTTCCTGGTACCCACGAAATTGAACTGGTCCAACAAACGCTTGCGGATTTTCGGGCCAGGGAAGCCACTGTCACCTGGCCGCGCTTTGATAAGCAAGCCGATGATCGCCTGTCGATGTCTCATAGCTGGTCTGCGCCGGGTGCCGCGGATATTGTGCTGCTGGAAGGTTGGTGTGTTGGCTGCCGACCGCTACCCACTAAAGATCTAGCGTCGATTTCCTGTGCTGGTAACTGGGCGCCCGAGGCAATCGCGTTATGGTGCGCACACGTCAATACGTCTATTAAAAAGAACTACGTCAAACTTTGGTCGCAACTGGATCGTTGGATATATCTTGCTGCCCCCGATTGGCCTTCGGTTGTGCAATGGCGCTTGCAGCAGGAATCTAACCACCAAGGTCCAAGCCAGTGGGCTACGCCTCGGGTAAAGGAACTACTTGAATTACTGCAGCCCTGGGCCCAAGCCTTTGCGCTTCAGGCGAAA
The DNA here is from genome assembly GCA_964630895.1 of uncultured Gammaproteobacteria bacterium. Classification (GTDB taxonomy): domain Bacteria; phylum Pseudomonadota; class Gammaproteobacteria; order Xanthomonadales; family SZUA-38; genus CAZVYE01. The sequence goes on from CAZVYE010000046.1 coordinate 12,002, forward strand.
GACTGGGCCGATGGCTGGGTCGCGCTAGATACCCAAAGACGACCTATCCGCTACCACGGAATGATGGAGCCCGAGTAATCAAAGAAATTGCCGCTGTCCTTGAGATCAGCCTGGTCGATGATCCGCTTCATGCCGTCAACGCTTGTCTTCACATCGATCAAAGCGTTGGGACCACCCATGGCAGTTTTGACCCACCCAGGATGCAACAGCAAGACCACCAGATTGTCATCCTTTTTATCGATTGCCAGCGACTTCATGGCGGCGTTTAAACCTGCTTTAGAGGATCGATAGATATGCGCTTTACCGGATTCGTTGTCGCCAATCGATCCCATCTTGCTGGTGATATTCGCCATCACGGCTCCGCCATCTTGCTCCAGTGAGTCCATCATGGCCGTTGCCACCCGCATCGGTGCAATAGTGTTGACCTCCAAAACGCGCCGCCAGGCAGCCTGATCTAATGGCCACTCATCTGGAGAGGGCCCCAGGACACCTGCGTTATTTATCAGGAGATCAACGGATTGACCTTTAAGGTAGTCCGCCAGACGATCCAACTGCGCTCCGTCTGTCACATCCAACTGTAAGACTTCCACATTGTCGTGGTCTGCTGCTAGACGCTGTAAATCTTCAGCGGTTTCGGGATGTCTTGCACAGGCGTATAGCTTTTCGCAATCATCAGCGTATTGCTTTGCAAACTCCAAACCGATGCCCCTGTTCGCGCCGGTTATCAAAATATTTCTAAATGATTTGTCGCTCACGCCTGTTTCCCTCGCTTTTTTGATAGCCTAGGGAAATGGTATCACTGACATGTCAAAATTCCGCTTGATGCAAGCCAAATCAAACAAAGCTTTATTTATACTCTTTGGCAGTGCCTGGATTCCTGCCAGCTTCGTCCTGGCGGCTTTTAGCGCCCACGGCGTCCCACAGGCTTTGGGCACCTGTGACGATCTTAGTGGAATTCCAGCAAACAACGCGGTGGATTTTGCCGAAGTGCAGTCGCTACTGGAGTCCAATAACTGCACCAATTGTCACAGCAGCTCCAGTCCCGCAGGCGGTTTGAGCCTCTCACCCCCGGACGCTCGGGCAAACCTGGTTTGCATACCGGTGCAGGATAGCGATGTGACCGGAACTGCGTTTCGCGTGGTTCCGGGCGATCCAGCCACCAGCATATTGTTTGACTCTATCAATTGCGACAACGCTGCTATCGGTATTCGCATGCCTATTGGAAGCGAAGTGGACACTATAGATCAGAGGATCGTGTTTGACTGGATCAGCCAGGGAGCGAATGTGCTTGGTGACCAGCTGTTTGTTGCCTCATTCGAAGACAACGAAACCTGCAATTGACAGTACCAGCCGCGATCAGCTTGGCCCGGCATGGCTAGACCAAGCTGTCCTAGCGAAATGGAACTGCTAACCACGCCGCTCCCTTCGGTTCTCTCGGCGACGGTCACGCATCGCCTCAAGCTGTTCCAACTGGTCCTGGGTGAGTAGCGATAAGATTTCATTACGCACTGATGCACTGAGCTTGATACGCTCAGCCGTAATATCACCCATAGACTCAGCAAATTCGGCAACAATAGCGGGATCGTATTCGCCCAGTTCGCGGTCACCGGACACGTCGTTTCGCAAGTCGCGTCGCTCCCGTGCTAACGCTCGAAACTCTGACCTGGCTGCGTCAACAACCATATGAATCGATTCTATCTGCGCGTCCGTTATTCCCAGCGTTTCCTGCGACCTGGATAAGACCCGCACCAATTGGTTAACACGGTTGTGCAGCTTTCCTTGCATTGGCGCATCCGCTCTTGCATGGGAGCTAGCTGCTCCTGGGTTCGGATTGTCAGCACTCCACGCAGCGGCCGAACCAAATGTGGTAATCGCACCAAGCAAAGCTGCAAAATGGGCAGCGCGTCGAGTTCGCGAAAAACGGCTGATCTTGAAATGACTGTTCATATCGGCTCCTGTTTTTGAACATGGGATATTCAAGAACAACAACGACACAACAAACATTAGGTTGACACTTCTCGCCGTCAGCGAGATGCCTTCTTGTGATGCTAAGGCGTAATATGCGAGCGCTTAAATCAGTGTACGCAGTGAATGATCGGGTGATATGTGCAAGTAGACCACGGTCAGTTCTAGGCCTTTACCAGACCGAAAATTACGCGCGGCCCCTGGCCATAATCGACCACCGTATAGGTGACTTCGAACTCCACCAGAGTCTTTCCGCTTTTGTTTTTGAACGTCCAGTAGATATCTGCCTCGGCCACGTTGCGCGCCGTATTTCGGATTTCTTTCTGCTCGCCTTGGGCTGTGTGGTAACCAATGCGTCGATGGTGATCCGTTACCCGCTTGAAATAGGCCTCCGCCTCTGACCGGTCGGCAAAACTATTCACGCTATCCAGGGACGCCAGAATCGCTGGGAAATGATAGTGATTGGCGATCGCCTCGTAATCAAAGTCGTCAAATGCCGCCACATAGGAGGCAAAAAATGCAGAAATGTCCATAAAGGGTTACTTTTGTCAATTACGCGCAACGGATTCTTATTGCATACTGACACAATGTTAAAAGCAGTCAATGGGAGATTGCTATGTTCAATGTTTTAGGTTGGTTTGCTGTTGGTATGCTGATTTGGTTGTGTTGCACGCTGATGTCCATGCTACATACCAAGCTGGCTCCAGAGACGGGTGAGCTAAACAACAACGATGGCAAACACAAGTCTCGCCGCGGTCTACGCGCTGAAAATCAAAAACTCAGAGGCGCTTTGGCCACGAAAGAAAACGAAGTGGCTGATCTGCGCAAGCGGGTAGAAACATTGGAGGCTATTGTGACCGATAGCAAATTCCAGTGGGAACAAGAATTTAAGAAGTAGACCAAAACGCAATTGAGCCGCAGCCGCGGCTCAATTAGTTATATTGTCGCAAGATAAGCCTGCCGTCGCGGTGGGTCATTTCCAGATCGCGTAAAACATTCATCCCAACCAATACGTCGGGGTCGCTCATATTGTTCACAATAGTGGCCCGCAATCCCTTGAGTTCAATTGGCCCCAGAGAAAAGCTGTCAATCGTCGTACGGAATGCAGTGGTATTTCCATTCGCCGTAGACACCCAGACCTGGGGGCCAAACTCCAGCCCCAGCTCGCGCGCGGCCTGCGCCGAAATTGACAATTGGGTTGCCCCGGTATCAATAAGTACGTCAAAGTCGCGGCCATTTATTTGCGCTACCGCCACATAGTGATCGTACCGGTTTGACTCCAAAACCAATTCCGAATACCGCTCTGTAACTTCGCCAATAGCCTTCACATTTGGGTTGTATTGATGATCAATAATCCCTTGTGCGATCCAGGTCAGTATGCCCAGTGCCAACACAAATGCCAGCATGATCATCCATTTACCCAGTTTTTGCGTAGATTGGGTCAAAGCAGCAGCCTGCGAATGTCTCCTAAAACGTGCGCCATATACGCAGTAAAGCGCGCCGCGGACGCACCGTCAATGACCCGATGGTCATAGGAAAGTGACAACGGCAACATCAGCCTGGGTTGAAAACTCTCACCATCCCACACAGGCTTTGTCGACGAACGAGAAACACCTAAGATCGCCACTTCTGGCGCATTGACGATCGGCGTGAAGGCCGTTCCGCCTATGCCACCCAAGCTGGAAATAGAGAAGCACCCGCCTTGCATGTCCGCTGGCCCGAGCTTGCCATCGCGGGCCTTAACACTGGCAGCAACCACTTCATCCGCAAGTTCATACAAGGATTTTTTATCGCAGTCCTTGATGACCGGAACTACCAGACCATCTGGCGTGTCGACAGCGACGCCAACATTGAAATATTGCTTCCTGATCAGCACGTCACGCTCAGGGTCTAGTGATGCGTTAAAGTCCGGAAACTTTTTCAGCGCGGCCACAGACGCTTTGATCAAAAATGCCAGCGGTGTCAGTTTGAAACCCTGCTCTTTGGCTTCTGCTGCATGAGACTTGCGAAACGCCTCCATCTCAGTGATGTCCGCTTCGTCATGCTGGGTCACATGTGGAATCATGACCCAATTACGGGCCAGGTTGGCACCTGAAATCTTTTTAATTCGAGACAGCGGCTCTTCTTCCACAGGCCCGTATTTTTCAAACTTCACTTTTGGCCAGGGCAATAGATCCATGCCAACACCAGTGCCGCCCGAAGCAGTTCCTGCTCCCTTGCGCTGCATCACCCCTTTTACAAAGCCCTGAACGTCATCCTTGGTGATTCGGTTCTTACGGCCAGT
>CAZVYE010000046.1:16350-21294 GCA_964630895.1 uncultured Gammaproteobacteria bacterium
CTGCTTCGGACTGCGCCAACATGCAAATAAGGTCACCTTCTGAGACTCGATCACCCACGGCAACTTTGATGGCCTCAATCGTTCCGCCGCTGGGCGATGGCACTTCCATTGTGGCTTTGTCACTTTCCAGGCTTATCAGCGGGTCTTCTGCCGATACAGTGTCGCCCTCGCTGACCAACAGCTCAATGATTTCGATATCTTCAAAATCCCCGATATCCGGGACGCGTACTTCTTTACTGGACATAGTTATGCTCCCCCGTCCTTATACGTTAACCGGATTCGGCTTGTCGCCATCGATGCCATATTTCTTCTTCGCATCGTTCAAGGCTTTCTTTGGCAAGTCACCCCGCTCTACCAGTGCGTATACGGTGGTATAAGCGACATAATTTCTGTCCACTTCGAAAAATTCGCGCAGTGCTTCACGTGTATCTGAACGTCCAAAACCGTCGGTACCCAGCACGTAGTAATCACCAGGTATCCATTCGCGGATTTGATCAGCAAATGCTCTTACATAGTCGGTGGCAGCAATAAACGGGCCTGCCGCCCCGCTGAGATGCTTTTCTACCCAGCTTTGCTTGGGTTTCTTGGTTGGATTAAGACGATTTTCCCGAGTAACCTCAGCCGCATCCCGCCGCAGTTCGGTGAAGCTGGTTGCACTCCAAATATCGCAGGCCACACCAAAGTCCTCGGCCAACATGTCTGCCGCCGCAATGACTTCACGCAGGATCACTCCGCTACCCATCAATTGCGCTTTGACTTTCTTCCGGCCGCCCTTGCGCCATAAGTACAGACCTTTCTTTATGCCTTCTTCGGCATCCTTAGGAAGCTCTGGGTGGGTATAGTTTTCGTTCATTACCGTAATGTAATAGAACACGTCTTCCTGCTCGGCCACCATGCGACGTAAACCATCTTGCATGATGACAGCCAGCTCATAGGCAAAGGTTGGGTCATAAGCAACGCAATTGGGTATAGCGCCGGCCAAAATGTGGCTATGGCCATCTTCATGCTGCAGGCCTTCACCATTCAGGGTGGTTCGCCCTGATGTCGCACCGAGCAAGAAACCTCTGGCACGCATATCGCCTGCCGCCCATGCCAGGTCTCCAATACGCTGGAAGCCAAACATGGAATAGAAGATGAAAAACGGGATCATCTGAATGTCGTTGTTCGCATATGAGGTCGCTGCGGCAAGCCATGACGAAAATGCTCCCGCTTCGGTAATACCCTCCTGCAATACCTGACCCTTTTTATCTTCCCTGTAATACAACAATTGGTCGGAGTCCATCGGTTCGTACAGCTGGCCACATGACGAGTAGATACCCAACTGGCGAAACAGTCCTTCCATACCAAAAGTTCTGGCTTCGTCCGCAACGATGGGGACGATGCGTTCGCCAAGTACTTTGTCTCGCAGTAAGACAGAGAGCGCTCGCACAAACGCCATCGTCGTGGAGTATTGACGCTCGCCAGATGCTTTGGTGATTGCTTCAAATGCGCCAATCTCCGGCACTGGTAGCGGATCAACGTTCACAACGCGGCGTGGAAATGAGCCGCCTAACGCCTCACGCCGCTCCTGCATGTATTTGATCTCTGGGCTGTCAGGATCAGGCTTGTAGTAAGGCACTTCCGCCAATTGGTCATCGGGGATCGGGATATTGAAGCGATCGCGAAACGCCTTGACCGCGTCGTCATCCAGCTTCTTCTGCTGGTGCGTGATGTTCTGTGCTTCACCTGAGCTACCCATACCGTATCCCTTAACGGTCTTCGCCAAGATAACGGTAGGACGATCGTCAGAGCTAACCGCCTCTTCGTATGCTGCAAAAATCTTGTGTGGGTCGTGGCCGCCACGGTTCAAACGCCAGATATCTTCATCTGACATATTGGAGACCATTTCTTTTAGTTCCGGGTATTTCCCGAAAAAGTGCTCGCGGACATAGGCGCCGTCTTTAGCCTTGTATGCTTGATAATCGCCGTCAACGGCCTCTTCCATGCGCTTGCGTAACAAGCCTTTGGTATCTTTGGCCAACAATGGATCCCAGTAGGAACCCCATATCACTTTGATTACATTCCACCCTGCGCCGCGGAAGACGCCTTCCAGCTCCTGGATGATTTTGCCATTTCCGCGTACCGGTCCGTCCAGACGCTGCAGGTTGCAGTTCACCACGAAAACGAGATTGTTTAATTTCTCTCGGCCAGCCAGCGAAATTGCGCCCAGCGACTCGGGCTCGTCCATTTCACCATCGCCCATAAAGGCCCAAACTTTGCGCGTTTTGGTATTGGCCATTTCACGATCATGGAGATAGCGCAAGAATCGCGCCTGATAGATGGCCATAATGGGACCCAAACCCATTGAAACCGTTGGTAATTGCCAAAAATCTGGCATGAGCCAAGGGTGGGGATAAGAAGACAAACCACCCCCTCCTACCTCGCGGCGGAAGCGATCTAGTTGCTCTTCGTCCAAACGGCCTTCCAAAAACGCTCGGGCATAAATACCTGGTGCGGAGTGACCCTGAATAAACACCAGATCACCGGCCTGCTCTTCATTAGCGGCTTTGAAAAAGTGATTAAAGCCCACGTCGTACAGAGTTGCCGCAGAAGCAAAGCTCGAGATATGCCCGCCTAGACTTGAGTCTTTCCGGTTGGCTCTTACCACCATGGCCATCGCGTTCCACCGGATAATTCGGCGGATCCGCCATTCCAGATCGTGATCGCCCGGCGACCGCTTTTCTAAATGGGGCGGGATGGTATTGACGTACGCCGTAGTCGCATCGTACGGCAAATACCCGCCTGATCGGCGCGCCAGTTCAACCATGCGCTCGAGCAAGAAATGCGCTCGCTCCGGCCCTTCCACATTGATGACCGCAGAAAGGGCATCTAGCCACTCCTGGGTTTCCTGTGGATCGACGTCTTGTTGCGCCTGGTCAATTTTTTGCTGCGCTTGATTGGCCTCGGACATGAGCACTCCTTAAAATAATTATTTGGACCACGCAGAATGGCGTCGTCAGAGGTCGACGCGTGCGGAATGGTCGCTGCTGCTGGAGGCATTTTAGCGAGCAAAACGAAGTTTCGCACTATTTAGCAATGCTAACTATATGGAGAACCCTATATGCTGGACTTAAGACCCAGTTGCGAACACTGTGATTGCGACTTACCACCAAACGCAACCAACGCCATGATTTGTACGTTTGAGTGCACATTCTGTGCTCAGTGTGTTGAAGATATCCTGCACAACGTATGCCCAAATTGCGGCGGCGGGTTCGAGAAGCGGCCGGTTCGGCCGTTTCATCAGTGGCGCGAAGGAATCAGCTTGCAGCAGGCACCTCCCAGCACCGAGCGGGTTCACCACCCTGTGGACACCGACGAGCACGATAGCTTTGCCGAATCGATCCGGCCCATCCCCCCGAAAGATCGGTAGTGGAAGCGCCGCCTAGCCCTGAGCTGGTATTGGGCGCACCCTTCTAGAGGACAAAGTAAAGACGATAAGAGCCAGCCAAATGCCGCCAAAGACAATGGCAAGCTGGGGGGCAAATGGTTCGTGATAATAGAAGATTGCAATCAGGAAACTAATTGTAGGAGCGATATATTGCATAAAGCCGATCACCGTCAGACTCAGCCTCTGTGCAGCAAAATTAAAGCCGATTAGAGGGAGAATAGTGACCAGTCCAGCGCCAACCAATAGCCACCAGTCCAGTGCAATCAGTTCACCATCTGGAGCAAAGATCAATAAATAGATCAAGGCGATTGGCGTGAGCAGCAGCGTTTCCCAAAACAGCCCTAGCAGTGGCCGAACGCCCAGCTTCTTCCTGACCAGGCCGTAAAATCCAAAGCTAAACGCCAGCGACAACGCTATCCAAGGCGACTCACCCACGAAAAAGGCCATATACAGCGTTGAAATGGTCGCGAGAGCCAGCGCGACCCATTGGCCGCCTCGAAGCTTCTCTCCGAGAAAAAGCATTCCCAAAAACACGTTAATCAGCGGATTGATAAAATAGCCAAGTGAAGTCGCCAGAATTTGCTCATGGGTAACAGCCCACACGAAGATCAGCCAATTGGTCGCTACCAGTGCCCCGGACAACATTAGCGTTAACACCGTGTTTCGTGGCAGTCGCAGCCGACGCCACCAGCTCCAACCATCGCGCCATGCCAGAAATAGTCCCAGGAACCCCAAACCCCAGATAACGCGATGGGCAATGATTATCGTAGGTGCAAGATGGTCAAGCCATTTAAAATAGACTGGAGCCACGCCCCAAAAAAGATAGGTGAGTAATGCGATGACAAAAGCATCTCTGCGATATGCAGGATTATCTGCATTAGCGTCAACAACCGTACTTCTCAATTCAAATAGCCTTTCTAGACTGTCGCATCTTAAGAGCCAACCAAACACCAAGAAATGACAGGCAAACCCCGGCCAGGGGCAGCATTAAAAATGGCGGGCTGAACGCTCTAATCCAGTTGGTAAACACCAATAGATATATCGCCTGGATGCAGGCACAGACACTGGCAAATATCAGCAAACGCAAGGCAGCGGTACTACGCAATATCAACATCACACTCCCAAGCAATCCACACAAAGCGGTAAGGAAAAAACATGCGCGAATCCATACCGGCATGTCTCTGTAGAGAGACTGCTTTGCGGGCGGCAGCGATAATATGTCCGCAGAGCTCATTCCCAACTGCAACAAGAACAATAAGGCGGCGATGCAATAGGCCACCAACACCAGTGCCGCCAGCACCCAAAAATGCCAGGGCTGGGATTGGCGTACGCGGCTCAGAAAGTTGCTCCTGAATCTGCACTTGGCTCAGACTTTTTGCGCATGCGAATGTTTAAACCTTCTACCACTATGGAAAATAGCATGGCGAAGTATATGTAACCTTTGGATACGTGCGCATCAAGGCCTTCTGCAATCAGCGTCATACCCACCAATATTAAAAACGCAAGAGCCAGTATTT
>CAZVYE010000047.1:0-8669 GCA_964630895.1 uncultured Gammaproteobacteria bacterium
TCTATTTCTGCGAAGGCGGCGGCGAATGGACCAAAGCATGGAGGCTCATCCACAATGACGATATTGCCACTGATAGCCCCACCAGAGTTATAGTTGCTACAGCCATCACCGAAATTGTTACCGTCAACCAATGTTCCCGTGACACCTGGCGTATCAGGACGACCGCCTTCTTCATCGCCCGCAACTACCGAATAGTCTCCAGCGATACCGCCGGGTTGGTTCACACGAAGAATGGGAGCATTGGCCAGAAAGCTGGGAAAGTCATTGGTGGTTTGGCTGCCAGTCCAGACCAAATCCGGATCATTCAACGCCGAAGTCTGACGCTCTGTGTTGTTCATGTTTAACCAAAGCTTGCCGATTTCTTCGTCAAACTGAAAACGTGCCCAAATATCGGGAAACCCACCAAGAAACTCTCCCGTTGCGTCGTTGGTTGCTGAAGCAAAACCCAGGCCGTGACCTATTTCGTGCAATACCACAGGAAAAAGATGAGTTTGCGTGCCATTGTCGTTGTCCAAACCGTAGTACCAACCATCCCCGCCTAAACAATTGGCATCATCATCTAATGCGCTGTTGAAGCGGGCGGTTATTTCCGAATTCCCGGCATCTAAATCGGTTCCTGCCAGCGCGTTCGCTAGAGCTGATGGATAGAAGGTGCCAGCAAAGGGCGCGCCGGAAAAGTCTCGAAATAAACTCACCGGTCCAGCAGATCCTAGTGTGCCGCTGGTTGGGCTGCACGTCAGCACATCAAACCTTGCATCCACCGTAATATCCGGGCCGCTTTCTAGCAATGCGGCCCAAATATTTGCTGCTTCCTGAAAAACAATCAGCCTTTGCTGACCCAGCGTCGTGCCAGTATTTCCACCTACCGGGCTGACTGGCGTTGAGTCATTAAAGCCCTCGCCAGCACCATCGATAACGTTAATGGTGATGGTAGCCGCGAAGGTCGATGCGCTAAACAAGCAAGCCAGCGCCAGCGCAATCGCCCGCCTCATCGTTCTTGCTCCGCAGGTAGCGTCATGGTCTGCGGCGTGGGTGCTTCATGGTGGCGGTGATTAATCCAGCGATCAGCGTCCGCAGGATTGTGGGTGCAATATTGTTCTACAGTGCCATCCGGTCCAAGCCGCGCGAACACCACCTCCTGGCCGCCGCCATTCAAATCCAGCTGTACGGTACCATCAGCTAATGTCGTGGTTCTTGTGAATGCGCCTGAACGATCCATGGCTCGCAGGAGCATCGGCTCATAGACATTTGTATTGTTGCTAACCGTTGGCTCAGCGCCGAGGACCAAGGGTAATAGAAAAACAACTGCGTGCATGAGCCGCCTCCAATTAGATGCAAAATACTTAATTCAGATTATAGACCCATTTTCATTACATGTTTTCGCGTCGTTGTAGGAAATTTTCTACAACTGACGTGAGAGACAGGAGATTATTAGTAGGTAGGGGCCTCGTGTCGGGTAAATAACAGTATTATATTATTCGCTGGCATATCGACAGTTGCCTGAGGTAGAAATCCACAAGCGGTCGCAAGCTCTATGACTGCCTGACGATCGCGCAGCCCACCACCGCAAAAAGTCTCTCTTGCCCAAGCGTCCAGACTCTTGTTCCCTTCGGAGGTAAATTCTCCGCTTTCGTTGAATGGCCCGTATAGAGCAAACGGCGCGTGCACGGGCAGCACGCCAGCCAGGCCGACAAGCATTTTGCTTACGTTGTCCCAGGACATAATGTGTGCGGTATTGGCGGAATATGCAGCCGCAAAGGGGCCAACCAGCCGAGCCCAATGCTGGTCTACAGAAACGTCCAGAACCTGCGGTGAGAAAAGGTTGTCCAGCCCAGATCTTTGAACACGCTCGGATAAATGTCCCAGATTCTCTTCCTGGTCCGTCATTTGCCAATTCAGTTGTGGCATCTGTTGCGCAAAATATTCGGCATGCTGACCGGTGCCACTCCCAATCTCCAGTACTGTACCTGAGCACTCGGCATACCATCTGGCCAGCTCTTGCGCTATTGGCTGCTTATTGCGCTCACACGCCTCTGAGTGGGGTAGTGCCTCAGCCACAGCGCAGCAAATAGCCTTGTTCCATTTGATCCAGCTCGTCAATTTCCTGGGGGGAGCTTGGGGGCAGGGACTTCATGCGCACCAAGTCTTGCCGCATCTTCTCACACTCGGCAGCCTTCACTTCTGGGTCTTGTTCTTCTACGCTAATACAGGCCGAAACACAGACGGTGGCAAGTAGCATTGCCATATATGTTCTTTTCATTTCGCTCTCTCCGTTTTCGTAATGGCGCGTCAAAATGGCAGCGGGGTACCCTGTCCATCTGTTCGCTGCTTGTATAGCGTTTGCAATTTCTTGGTAACAGTTCCTGGCATCCCTGTTCCGATCCTGCGGCCATCCACGTCGATGACCGGTGAAAGTTCACCCATTGTGCCAGTGGTGAACATCTCGTCGGCACCATATACCTCCGTGAGGGATATATTCCTTTCCTCCAGAAGCAAATCCGCTTCCGCAGCCAGATCCATGACTACGGATCGCGTGATACCGGGAAGACAGCTATCAGCGTGGGGCGTAATCAACTTATTGCCCCGCACCAGGAATACGTTTGTTGCGTTTGTTTCGGACACAAAGCCCTGGATATCCAACATCAGAGCGTCGTCTACTCCGGCCACATTCGCCTCAATTTTAGCCAGAATATTGTTGATGAGATTGTTGTGATGAATTTTGGAATCCAAACACTGGGGCGTATTGCGGCGGGTGCTTGCGGTAATCAGCCGGATCCCGCTGTCATTGTCATACACTGGCGGCTTCCACTCTGCTAAGACAATGAGACAGCATCCTGACTGGTTAAAATGTGGGCTCATGCCAGAGGTTACTTTTTCGCCGCGAGTAAGCGTCAGTCGAATATGCGCATGATCGCGCATGCCGTTCGCCCGCAGCGTTTCAAAGATCGCATTTTCGATAAACGACTTATCTGGCACTTCGGCAAAGGCCATTGCATGAGCAGACTGGGCCAGACGCTCCAAATGCGCATCCAGCATAAAAATCCTGCCCGCGTAGATTCGTAGCCCCTCCCAGACCGCATCGCCGCCTTGTACCGACGAATCGAACACAGATACTTTTGCCTGCTCGCGGGGGTATAAGCCGTCTTTTACCCAAACCTGAATGTCTGCATTACGCGAATCGGGCAGTTTGGGATTGGTCATTTGCACAAATCTTCTCCTGTAATGGCCTGCGCGCGCAGGCGATCATAAAGCGGTTGGCATACTGCAAGTAATTCGTTTACGTGCTCAGGTGGCTTGGAATCTTTGGGTCGATAAGGCGCAAAGCCCGTTGATTTGTGAACATTGTGATACCAATACGGTGCCCAAACGCCATCGTAGGGTTTCGGTCCAGCGGGCCAAGAAAGCATATTGGCATCAAACCCGATGCCCAATTTGTGGCAAACAGACTGAAGGACGCCCTCTGGGTTGCGTAACAAGAGCTCTGCATCAATCACCGGCAAATTCGGAAAACGCTCTAACAGTGCAACTTGCTTGTCGTAACCAGTATCACGTAATTCTGGTTGGGGTATCTGATGCACCAGGGTTGCCAGGACTTCTTTTGGAGCCCGCGTCAAAATGACGGGTTTGGTTTTCGCAACGATCCGGTCTGGGACATCTACCAAGTGATGCGCCATCATTTTGCAAAACAAGATGGAGCTTTGAAAAGCAGGGGCTAATATCTGCTCTACCACAGCGGCTGCGTCGCAGTTCATCTGCGCCATTACTTCCGCGTCTCCTGGGTGATTCGCACCTGTTACACGAAGATAATGTCCGTATAGCGGCTCATCCAAAACCTCCGTGTCTGCGCGCTGCGCAAACGCATACATCACGGCGGTAGAAACGTTGCGCGGCCCCGACCACAAACAAACAATTTGCGCCATACCCTTCCCGATCATTGCACCCAGGGGGTCTACACTACTACGATAGGCAGTTCATTTGGAGTGTTGGTGAAGGGATTCTTATGGCGTTAGCACGATCGGCCTTGATAGCAAGTTGTTTGGTGCTATCTGCGAGTATGCTGGTTGGCTGTGGCATTTCCAGAACCACGCGAGTTGAAGTGACAGAAGCCACCCGAGTTGTTCGGGATGCGACGCTCACCTGCCCCACAGAACGCACCGACCGATGCGCCGTCCCGTCCCAGCTTTTGGCAGCAGGTCATCAGGTACAGCGCAACCATGCAGCCCTGCTGGAACGCGGGGAAGATTCCCTGCTGGCCCGGATTCATGCCATTCGGTCCGCCAAAGAGTCCATTGAACTACAGACCTTTATTTATGTAGACGATGAGGCTGGTAGCTGGGTATATGAAGAGTTACTGGCAGCTGCTCGTCGTGGCGTGAAGGTTCGCATGCTGCTGGATCAGCTGTTCTCGCCGGGCGACTCGTCCCGAATGACCGCCTGGGTTACCGCCCATGCCAATTTGGAAATCAAATTATATAACCCGACATTTGCGCAGGCCGACACCAATATTTTTGAGTTTACTGCGGGCGTACTGTGCTGTTTTTTCCAGTTCAACCACCGTATGCACAACAAGCTGCTGGTCGTTGACGATCGACTCGCCATCACCGGCGGACGCAATATTCAAAACAAGTATTTTGACTGGGACGATGAAGTAAACTTTATTGACCGTGATGTTCTGGTGCTAGGCCCGGAAGCGGCCAATATGCGGCGTTCTTTTGATGAGTACTGGGACCATCCCATCACCGAGTTCGCAGAATTCATGCTCGATGTGGCTGGGCAGATTTTGGCAGGAGACATTGACGAAACCCATTTGCAGCGTACCTTGCCAGAGGACCCTTCTTTAAGGGCCTACCTGGAGCAGTTAAATAGCAACGACACGATTACGCAGCGGGTGAACCAATCTATCGTTCCGCATATTCGGCCAATAGAACGGCTCCAGTTTTACGCAGACTCTCCGCTAAAAATTGAGAAAAAGGAAAGCCAGCGTAGGGAAGATATGACGCGGAGAATCAGGCAAACTCTGGCAGAAGCCAAAGAAACTGTCTATTTTCAGACCCCCTACCTGGTGCTGACCCGACGCGCGCGCAGGCTATTCAACCGAATACGAAATGATCATCCTGAAGTTCAGGTTCTGGTGTCTACCAACAGTCTTGCGTCTACGGATTCTTTTCCCGTCTACGCAATTGCGCAAAAACAGCGCAAGCAGTTGGTTAAAAAGCTGGGCTTTGACATATATGAAATGAAGCCCCGGTTGGCAGACTACCAATCTTTGGTTGTACCAAACCCAATGCTGTTGCGTTCTGTCAACCCAAACGACCCAGAGTTGCCGCGTTTGAGTCTGCACCTGAAAACCATTGTGGTAGACCACTACGTTTCGCTCATTGGTTCGCATAACTTTGATCCTCGATCTGAGGATTTAAATACCGAAGCAGGATTGATTATCTGGGACCATGATTTCTCCGATAAGCTGCAAGCGTCAATTCACCAGATGGTGGATCCCGCAAACAGCTGGATTATTGCCCCACAAAAGCAAATTCCCATCATTTCCTATTTCAGCGGCCTGATTGGAACGCTGTCACGCAAACTGCCAATTTTCGATGTTTGGCCGTTTCGATATACTACAAGCTACGAGTTGAGATCCGGCAAGGATCCTGTTTCGAGAGATCATCCTGATTTTCATGAGCACTACAGAAGCGTTGGACAGTATCCCGAAGTGACGCTTTCTTTGAAGCAAATTCAGACGCGATTGATTACCGCATTTGGCGGTTTTGCCTCACCAATCTTGTAGGCGACCCAGCTAAAGAATCTAGTCCAGCGGCAGCGTTCCTTCCTCAATGGGTTCTTCCTTCCAAACCACCAGTTTCCAGTTGGCCCGACGCTGAGAGTCTGCCTTGAGGCCAAGAAAATAACGCACTCCGGATTGAAAGTGCTGGGTAATTTCCTGGGGCCCACTGCGGGATAAATCTTTCGTCAGTCCCGGCACCAGAGACCTATCCACAATGGCCCGAGCGCGCAGAGTGTGAGTACCTGAAGGTAGCCTCAGGTAACCGCTCCTGTGCAGCGTCTCTTCGCCGTCGATTCGATAGACCTCGACGGGAAAGATCTGCTGTGCGAGTCGCTGCCCGTCTGTGTAGATCACCGCATACCTGTCGGCTGCGCGCGGACCCGTTCTTGGCTCGCTGGCGCAACCAAATAAAAAGATTGTTGTCACAAGGATTAAGATTGAACGCATAAAAGTCCTGTTTACTGATGGTTTGCTCATCTAAATGACCCATAAAGGTTAATTTTGGTTGCATCCGTCGGATTCTGAGCAAGAATCGCACATTCTTTGCAAACAGGGCGTATACTAAAAGTCGTCTCGAAACAGGGACGTACGCGGCGAACGGGCCGTTGCGCATGCGGTTGGGGGCCACATGTTGTTATGGTTCGCGGTGCTTAAGAAGAGTTGGCTTCTAACAAGTAGGCTTAATTTTTCTTACGCCGAAAGTGACAATCACGCAGCACTTTGCTCGTGAATTGCCACCGTGCAAGGAAGCATTCTTTCAACAATATGAGGGATGCACGGTGAGAAAATTTATTGCTCTACTATTGCTAATTGGTCTAGGCACAGCCCATGCCGACTTTGATCGTGGTATGACCGCCTACTTCGAACGTAACTTCGATACCGCCTTCGCAGAATTCATGGACGCGGCCCGTGACGGCCACGCTATGGCGCAGTTCAATGTTGGCGTAATGTACTATCGTGGCCAGGGTGTACCCAAAGATATGACCCAAGCATATGCATGGATTGAGCTTTCCACTCAGAACGGTGCTCGGGAAAATATCGATGCGCAAGAGGTATTGACGCTTGCTATGGATACGGACCAACTACGTGCTGGGCACATAGCGGCAGCTCGGTTGGCGCGAGAACATGGACTACGGTACGAAACTCCCAAAGCGCAATATTTGGAAGACTTACTCGTAGTGGCGCAGAACAACTAGCCAGCAAAATACTCGTCTAGCGACGATTGCTGCTTGCCGCTATCCTTGCGTGTCTTGCGCAGGGATAGACTCGGCATGATTGTTTTGTTCAACAAGCCTTTTAATGTTTTAAGTCAATTTACCGACGGCGAAGGCCGCGCCACATTGGCCGACTGGATTAATATTCCAAAGGTTTATGCAGCCGGCCGACTTGATCGAGACAGTGAAGGATTGCTGCTTTTGACGGACGACGGCAAGTTGCAACATAAGCTAGCCAGCGCCGACCAACAGGTCAAAAAGCATTATTGGGTTCAGGTAGAAGGCCGACCCTCCCCGCAGCAACTTTCCCAATTACGCCGAGGTGTGCAGCTTAAAGATGGGCCAACACGACCCGCCCAAGTTCACCTCCTTGCATCCAATCCGCCAGGTATTTGGCGTAGAAAGCCTCCCATTTCGCCGCGCGCAGGCAAACAGGTAGTATGGCTGGATATTGCCATCAGCGAAGGCCGCAATCGGCAGGTCCGGCGCATGACCGCGGCAGTAGGCTTGCCAACCTTGCGACTCGTTAGACACCAAATCGGCAACTTCCAACTCGGCAAGCTGCAACCTGGGGAACACCGTGTAGCGTAAACTTTTATATCCGGTCGTCACCTTACACTTCACATGGGCCGCTTATGCGCTACACTTCTCTCCCGCATTTTTGTTAGCCTTGAGCGGCAAACCAAAACATTGATTAAAAATTATATGGCGCTATCGGCAGCCTTTTTGCGCAAACCATCAGCTAGCAGCAACTGTTCCCTGGTTGCATCACAGCATGGTCTCGCCAAATAAACCGATGCAGCCTGCCGTTAGGAAATTAGCGATTCAAATGCACGATTCAGTTGCTACCAACGAAGTTACCCGTGACCCTCGTATCAACGTAGTTGACGAGTCACCGCGTAGTCGCCAAACCCTGGCATTTGGAGCTATCCCAGCCTATCGTCGCTATGAGCTGCGTCAGGCGCGGTATCTCGACATGGTTGAGCCGGCGCAACGCCTGGCAGCAAAGCGGTCAAATCTTAATATCCTGGATATTGGCTGCGGCCAGGGCTGCGCCTTCCAGATGCTTGGTGCCGCTGGCATCAAAGGCCACTGGACCGGGCTGGAAATTGACCCAATCAGAATTCGTGAGTGTCAGGATTTAGGCTACCAGCAATTAATCACAGACGTGGACCTGGAGTCGGAGTCAATTCCTGGTAAACCCGCTAGTTTTGATCTGATCATTGCGAGCCACATCCTGGAGCATCTGACTAATGCCGAGGAGAATGTGCAGCACTGGTACGAACTGCTGGCACCTGGGGGCCTGCTTTTGATTGGAGTTCCCATGCATTTGCCGCCAATAGCCCGCTTTTCTACGGCAAAGTATCAGCGCGTCGGACGTCGACCCTACGGCCATTGTCACTTCTACAGCATGCAGAAGCTGCGGCAAATATTGGCACCCTACCCCGTGAGCGATGTCCGCGGCTTTCGCATACTTTCAGCCCGCAAATGGCTGCCTATTGAGGATTATCGCTGGTTTATGCGACTGTCCATGTGGGCGGGCAAGCGTTGGCCAGGCCTCACCCAGGAGGTGAATGCGGAAATTTGGAAACCTGAAGAGACAGCTTAGCTGCTTGCGCTATACTGCGGTTCATTACAGCCTTGGAGGGGATCATGAATCGCAAAACGATTAT
>CAZVYE010000047.1:8769-20675 GCA_964630895.1 uncultured Gammaproteobacteria bacterium
GCAAATACGCGGTTCATTGTTGCGACCACAGGTCTAGACACGTTACCGGGAGGCGTCACGCCGGATTACGTTGTGGGAGCGGGGCCGTTCTTTGATCCCATGGCAAACGAAATCACCATTAACTTTGCCGAAGACACCGACATTTTTACCTTTTCCAGCAGCAATCTTCCCATTGATAGTGTTCTGTCGCTGGCTCGCGATTTGAACACCCCGGTGAACTCTCCGACCAATTTTGCCGGAGATACTGGTCAAATCGAATTGATCTTTGCTGCCGGGTACGAAGATTAGCCGCGCAGGCTAATCTTCTTTTGGGGGATCGGACGAGTCTGTTGGCTCGATAACCTTTAGCTCGCGCAGCCGCACTTCAGTTTCTGGAAGATAGAAATCCAGAACGTAGCTTTCCAACAAGCGGTAAAAGTCTGCCCGGCTCACAGTGCCGGCTCCGGGAATATAGATGCGGCTGAGGTATTCTCGGTGCTTGTGGCGCTCTCGCCGCAACCACGTATGGATTCGCTTTTCGACCGCGTCAGGACCGTGCTCCACGCGAAGTGTTGCCAGTATGCGCTCCGCCTGGGCACGCTCTGAATCGTTCATTATCTCCCAGAGCGTGTTGCTTGGACTTTGAATCGTCCAGTTGGTCTGGGGAGTCATTTCTGCCAGACGAAACCAAGCCCATGCCTGAATGGGATCCTGTGACACGCCAACGCCTTTCAAATAGGCGTCGCCCACGGTAATGCGCGCACTCAGATTGCCGTAACGAGAAGCCAGAATGAATTTCTCAAGCGCAGCTTCTTCAAAGCCATCTTGTGCATGGTTATAGCCGGCACGCATATGTCCCGCATCGGGCATCTGGCCCTTTAGCCAGGAGGGATAGAACTTTTCTTCTGCTGCGGCTTGTAAGGCAATGGTAAGTAGAATGAGCGATACGACATAATTTCGAGTCATTGGTAACCCCTGTTTGGACAACAACGTACGTTTATATAAACGCAATTGACGGCCAAATAGGATCAGCAATTCACCTGCTAATAAGCGTACTCTCGAAACAACGGATCAACGCTCTGCCCCCACTGACTGAGATAGCGTTCTAACTTGACCTCTGCCGGCGTCTTTTCGTTGCGCAGGATATTGCGCAGTGGTTCCAGGAAGCCTGTTTCGTCGTCACCACTGGCGTTCAGTTTTTTGCGCTCTGCCAGTCCTGCATGGGATATATCTAATATCTCTCGCGACAAATCTAAGACCGAATTTCCATCTATCTCAGCACGCAGCCCTAAACGTGGCACGTCATCTCGCAGCTGCTGGCGCTCCTCGGCACTCCAGTCTTTCACCATGTCACAGGCTGCATCCAAGGCGCTTTGCTCATATAACAAACCGACCCAAAATGCGGGCAGTGCGCACAGCCTTGCCCAGGGTCCGCCGTCGGCTCCACGCATCTCCAAGAACGTCTTCAATCGAACTTCCGGGAAGATGGTTGTCATGTGATCACGCCAATCTTTCATAGTGGGCTTCTCGCCCGGCAATGCAGGTAACTTACCGTCCAGGAATGCCCTAAAAGACTGACCTGATGCATCTATATATTTGCCATCGCGGTAGACAAAATACATGGGCACATCCAGCACGTAGTCCACCCATCGCTCGTAACCCATGCCCTGGTCAAACACGAACGGCAACATGCCCGTACGATCCGGATCAGTTTCGCTCCAGGCATGCGAACGCAGGCTCAAATAGCCACTGGGCTTGCCTTCAACGAAGGGCGAATTTGCAAACAGCGCCGTCGCAAAGGGCTGTAGCGCCAAACTGGTGCGAAATTTCTTCACCATGTCGGCTTCGTCACTATAGTCCAGATTTACCTGCACGGTGCACGTGCGCAACATCATGTCGTGCCCGCGTACGCCAACCCTGGGCATATAATCTCGCATGATCTGGTAGCGGCCTTTGGGCATCCAATGCATGTCTTCTAGCGCCCACTTGGGATGAAACCCCATGCCCAGAAAGCCAACATCCAGATCATCTGATACTTGCCTTACCGCCGTCAGATGCCGATTTACCTCACCGCACGTTTCATGAATCGTCTCCAAGGGCGCACCAGAGAGCTCAAGCTGCCCGCCGGGCTCCAGTGTGATCGAGGATCCGTCCGGGTGCGTAAGGCCAATGGGTTTGCCGTGCTCTTCTGACAATGCCCAACCGCAGCAAGCCAGCTCTTCTAAGATTTTTCGAATTCCCTGGGGGCCGTCGTAGGATAATGGCCGCAGGTCTTCCCAGCGAAATCCAAACTTCTCGTGTTCGGTACCAATTCGCCACTGCTCTTTTGGCTTGCAGCCACTCTCAATTTCCGCAATGAGCTGCGCTTTTTCCGTTATGGGCGTAGAGTCATCAAGGGCCATCTATTTGGATCCTGTATTTTTCATTTCGACGTTGCGAACGCGCGCAGTATCGCACGATTTGTGTGCAGTCGCTTTGCACAAAGCCGCCGGTGCTGCGCCTGCACAATAAGGCGCTGACCACGCGATTAAATTGCAAATTTTCTGTAAAACTATCACCGCAATGGTTACTACCATGTGTCTGCTAATGAAGTGGACAGCGTGCGCTAATAGAAGTCCGCAAACTATCTATGGAGCGCAACATGTCATCACAAAGCCTCATCACAGACCTGTTACTGGCCAGTTGTCTTGCAACCGGCGTCTTCTACAGCCATAACTCGCTGGCGCGCACTGTCCCAGTCCATGGGGTGCAATTGCAACAGTCCGAAGAAATCCAAATCGAACAAGCCCAACGACAACCGGTAGATCTGGTGATCGCGCTGGACGTCAGTGGCTCCATGTCCGGGCTTATCAACTCTGCACGCCAGCGACTCTGGGACATTGTTAATGAACTGGGCCAGGCAAACCCACAGCCAGACTTACGTATCGCCATTCTGAGCTTTGGCAACCCTGGCTATGGTGCCGACACCGGTTTTGTCCGGATTGACCAGCCATTTACCAACGACCTGGACGCAGTGAGTAAAACCCTGTTTGGATTTGGCACCAACGGCGGTGATGAATATGTCGCGCGCGTGGTGGATACCGCTTTGGATCAATTGGCCTGGCGCACGGCGGAAAATGGTCTGCGCATTGTCTATGTGGCTGGCAATGAGGGTGCAGAGCAAGACCCGAAACTAAACTTAGCAGAAGTCATGGCCAAGGCCGCAAACCAAGACGTAGCCGTGAATACACTATATTGCGGTAGCGACAATGACAGCGACGCTATGGGGTGGCGCAATGCGGTTGCCAATCATCAGGGCATGTACGCGAGCATTGACCAGAACGCCGCAGCCGTTGCCACTGTCGCCACACCCTATGACGAGAAGCTTGCTAGCCTAAACGACAAGCTAAACGCCAGCTACCTTCACTTCCGCAGTCAGACAGAAGCTCGCGACAATATGTTAGATCAAGACACCAACGCGCAGGCCATGAGCCCACAAGCAGCGGCAAGCAGAGTTGCTGCAAAAAGTAGCGCCGTCTACAACAACGCCTCTTGGGAGCTTATTGACGCATTGGAGTCGGGGCAGCAACTGGGAGAAATCAGTGAAGCAGAATTACCCGAACCCGTAGCCGAGCTTGCGCCCGAAGACAGGGAAGACTACGTCAATGAAAAAATCGCAGAGAGAAGCGAAATCAAAGCCGAGATCTCCCAGCTTTCCATTCAACGTCAGCAGTTTATTCAGAAGGAACGAAGCCGATTGGCCGATCAAGGAGCCGGTCTGGATGCGGCAATGCTGGACCAACTCAAGAAGCTAGCAGAACAAAAAGGCTTTTCATTCAAGCCGCCTGCCGCAACAGAAGACTAGCGCAGAAAAACTGATCCAGCCTGCCCGGTGCTAAATCGCCGGGCAGGCTTTTGTAGTGCTCAGTGCCACTCGGAGGCTAAGTCAGGGTCACCCGTTAATGTGAGATTCTCTACCTCGTACACAATTTTGCCGGGATACGAAACCCGGCATTCGTCCAGGTTGCGCTGCTTGAGCTCCTCCTGGATTGCGGCTAAACCAGCAGGAGCAATGGGATACCAGTGACAACAACGAATTAGTGTTCCATCCGAAGCATAGCGTTCCAGCGTATACATACACGGACCAAGTTCAGCCGTGCTGTGCTCGGTTACCAAACAAGGTCCATCGCCAGCGTTATCCAGCACCGACTCGCTAAAAAAGCTGCCCTCAATAGCGTTTCCTTGCGCGATAAAAGTCTCCAAATCTGCGCTTTCCATCGCGTTGCAATGAGGCGCGCGATACACCTGAAGTGGAATGCCGTGCATAGCCAACGACAGCGAGAACTGCCGCTGCATGCGCAGGTATGCTGCGTAGCCGTTGCCTGCCTCATAGCGCCCGGTTTCTTTACTGGCCCACGGCGAATCCACCCATTGGTTGAACGTAAGAAACGCCGTACTCGCTTGATTTTTAGCGAAATAGAACTGGTTGCCTGCAGATGTGACCGTAGAGACTGCATCTTCACTGCCATACAGGGCCGCCTCCAGCAAAGTCCACAGCTCCGCCAAACCCAGGTGTTCAAGCTGCACCTGCAGCAGTGCGCATAAGTCATTTACGGTCATATACCGCACATGCGCCGTCTTTAATCCGAATAGTTCTTCGATCTTCAATGCGGTGCGGGCGTCCGCCTGTCCCTTCTCAATAAAGACCTGCTCCATTAAGTCAGCCACCTTTCCGGTGACTTGCTCTGGGCCAAACAACAAAAATGGCAAGAGCAGCAAGGGACCTGCATGGTCATGGGATTCGGGTTGCATCACCTGGGACGCCATGGAACCGTTCTCGGCACCCAGGCTCAGGCACTGGGGAACAAATTCGCCGCCGGATAAGCTGCGCTCGTAATAATGGTACAACTCGGCAAATAGCGGGAAACTGGGGCGCAAAACCTGGGTCTGATCGTAAACTGCACCAGCCACGGCCAGACCGAGCTTCTCGACGCCCTTCAGCAGGCGCGAAAGATCTGCCGCAATGGCATCGGTCAACGCTTCGGTTTGGTCTCGATCTAACGGAGTTGGGATGGACAGCCCCCCTTGGACCTGGGACAAATCCACTTCGATTGCCAATAAGCCCAGGCAACTAGAATACTGACTCATGTTGTTATTGTGTCCTTAAGAATCATTCGGCTTTGCAGGCCCTATCTTTCGCAGGCCCCATCTAACAACCACTTTTACAGATTGAATATACAAACAGTGTAAAGCGCTCTAACGGCCCTGCTGGACAAGTCGAATCCCGCCAAATTGCCAACGCATATGGGGGTAAAAGAAGTTGCGGTAGCTCTCCCGGGCGTGGCCAACAGGGGTGATGCAAGCGCTACCGCGCATGACCATTTGATTGCACATAAACTTGCCATTGTACTCGCCGATTGCGCCCTCTGCAGCCTGAAATCCCGGGTATGGCATATATGCTGAGGCCGTCCACTGCCAGAGCTGGCCGAACCACTCCAGTCCACCAAAGCCAGGATGGTAACCCATGCTGCTTGCTTTCGGCTGATCAACACTGCGTGCGGCTGCTTCCCACTCAAACTCCGTTGGCAATCGATGCCTTGCCCAACTGGCAAATGCATCGGCTTCGTAATAGCTGATATGGCTCACTGGTGCATTGCGATCCAGCGGCTGCAGTCCATGCAGGGTAAATTCAAACCATTCTGAGTCCCGCTTTACCCAGTACAATGGCGCCTGCCAGCCTTTTTCTTGGATAGCAGCCCAGCCGTCAGCCAGCCAAATCAGGGGTGACGCATAGCCTCCGTCTTCGATAAATTCCAAGTACTCGCCGTTAGTGACGAGCCGATCAGAGATAGCAAAGTCTTCCAGCGCTACCGTGTGCGCAGGCGACTCGTTGTCATACCCAAACCCAGCACCCTGGTGTCCAACGGTAATGCTATCTGCAGGGATTTCGAGCCAACTGTAAGCGCTTGGCCGAGGCCCAGTGGTGGGCGATGTGGTGCAGTAGGCTGGATACAGTGGATTCTGGAAGAACACATGCTTGATGTCCATGAGCAAGAGCTCTTGATGTTGCTGCTCGTGCTGTAATCCCAACTCTACAAACTCGGAAACTTCTGCAGTCAAGCCGTCCAGAATTAGCGTTTCCATGGCAGCATCCACGTGGGCTCGATAAGCCATTACCTCAGCTACTGTGGGCCGACTCAACAAACCGCGCTTGGCGCGTTTGAACTGTTCGCCGACACCGTTGTAGTAGGAGTTAAACAGCACCGCAAAATCGGCGTGGAACACTTTGTACCCAGGCAAGTGAGGACACAGCACAAAAGTCTCGAAGAACCACGTTACGTGGGCGATATGCCACTTTGTCGGACTCACGTCCGGCATGGACTGGACTACATAATCCTCGGCTTGAAGCGGCTCACACAATGCCTCCGTCTGACTACGGACCGCTCTAAATCGATGCAACACTGCGTCCATTGCATCTGTGGTAGGTTGGGTTTGGTTCATGGATATGCTTTCTATTCAGGCCGTTGACATTGTACCATTGCGCCCCCTTTATCGTTTGTACCCTAGACCCATGAGCGCAGCGTCATCTGGACAACCCCAATCCCATCCCCGCGAAGCAGAGCTATTTGATCGAGAATGGTTTTACCCATTTAAACTTCCGAGCGGCCGCACCACGCCAACATACAACGGTGGCCAGCTAGATCAAGTCCATGCAACGCGGCTGGAAATGATGGACAGCATCATTCAGCCCATGTTTGGGCAGCGCTACGCACAAACGTCGGTCATCGACCTGGCCTGCCATCAGGGCTATTTTTCACTGAACTTGGCCGCTCGAGGCTGTCAGCCGGTGGTAGGCCTGGACGCACGAGAGTCGCATGTACGCGATGCGGCACTCATCGCAGAGATTCAGGGGCACGAACAGTTTTCTACAGTCCATAGCGATATTCATAAGGTGGACACCGAAGCCTTGGGGCAGTTTGACATCGTCCTGATGCTTGGGCTGATTTATCATTTGGAGAACCCGGTGGGTGCAATCCGCACCGCCCACGCCCTCACCAAAGAGGTTTGTTTAATCGAAACTCAAGTGGTTCCTGGAATGACCGGGTTTGTAGACTGGGGGAATTACGAATTTGTAAGACCATTGAAAGGAAATTTTGGCGTCATCGACGAAACCGATGAAACCCACGGGCCGGAAGCCAGCACGCAAGGAATTTGCCTGGCGCCAAGCACCGAAACGTTACTGTGGATCATGCAGAAAGTTGGGTTTGACCGAGTCGAGTTGATTTCGCCGCCGGCCGACGGCTACGAACAGCATCGTCACTTTAAACGGGTTATGGTAGCGGGTTATAAAGATAACGCCTGATCAGAAACAGGCATGCCAGGGCTTGAGGGTGCTCTGGTACATTATGTCGTGAGGAAGCAGCCACACAATTTTAGAGGACCAAACGGATCATGAGCAAAACGCAAAATATAAAACGCACCGCAATTCTCGGCGGGTCGCGCATTCCCTTTTGCCGTAATAACACGGCATATGCGGATATTGGCAATTTGCAAATGAGTATCAAAACGCTAGGGTCAGTGGTGGAGCAGTTTGGCTTGCAAAATCGCATTCTTGGCGAAGTTGCAATGGGTTCTGTTATTAAGCACTCGCGCGACTGGAACCTTGCTCGAGAGGCCGTGCTTTCCAGCGGACTGGACCCCCATACTCCCGGCATCACCGTGCAGCGTGCTTGTGGCACCAGCCTGGATACATCGATTATCGTTGCCAACAAGATTGCTACCGGACAGATAGACGTTGGCATTGGCGGCGGCGCAGATACCACCTCGGATGTGCCCATCGTGTTCCAGAACGCGTTTGCAAAACGGCTGCTGAAAATGGCCCGTTCTAAATCGATGATGGACCGCATCAAGGCATTCAAAGGATTCCGACTTGGTCATCTGGCGCCCTCTTTTCCCGGCGTTGAAGAGCCCCGCACAGGCAAATCTATGGGTCAGCATTGTGAAATGATGGCGCAGGAATGGGGCATTACCCGTCAGGCCCAGGACGAACTGGCGTTGGCCAGTCACAAGAACCTGGCCAAGGCATATGAAGAGGGCTTTATGGACGGCCTAGTCACGCCGTTCCGAGGTGTCAACCGAGACAATATTCTACGACCAGACACCTCACTGGAAAAGCTGGGCCAACTCAAGCCAGCATTCGACAAACGCAGCGGCAACGGCACCCTCACAGCGGGCAATTCTACGTCACTTACCGACGGCGCCAGCGCAGCGCTCCTGGCTAGCGAAGAATGGGCGCAGGAAAATGACTTGGAGCCCATGGCGTATCTCACCCATGCAAAAGTAGCGGCGGTGGACTTTGTCGGAGGCGAAGGGCTTTTGATGGCACCGACCTACGCAGTGGCTCAGATGCTGCAGGAAACCGGCCTTACCTTCGCCGATTTCGACTTTTTCGAAATTCATGAGGCGTTTGCCGCGCAGGTCCTGTGTACGCTGGCCGCCTGGGAGTCTTCTGAGTACTGCAAAGAAAAGTTGGGGCTGGATAAGCCCTTAGGCGCGATTGATCGAAGCAAGATGAACGTCAAAGGCTCGAGCCTGGCTGCCGGCCACCCGTTTGCAGCTACGGGCACCCGCATCCTGCCGGTGGCAGCGAAGTTGCTTAAAGAGAACGGCGGCGGACGCGCATTAATCTCGATATGTACCGCAGGTGGTATGGGCGTTGCAGCCATTGTCGAGGCTTAACGCCATAACATGCATCTTACTGAGGCGGATTTCCGCCTCAGTGGGAGTTTTACTAGTCGAACATCTCTTCTAAATCCAGATTGTCCAGCAGCATGGGCTCGCCGAAAAAGTGGCCTTGAATATAGTCCACGCCGGTAGCCTGGGCGGCTTCGAGCGTCGCAGTTGAATCCACATGTTCGGCAATAGTTTTCAAACCCAGCGAATGGGCCATTGCCACGATTGAATTAACCATAGTGCGGTCAATCCGATTGTTGCTGATTGCCTGCACGAACATCCCATCAATCTTGATGAAGTCCACCGGAAGATGCTTCAGATGGGAAAAAGACGAAAAGCCGGTGCCAAAGTCATCCAGCGCAAATCGGCATCCAAGCTTTTTTAGCTCAACCATAAATTTACGTGCGCTATGCAAACTGGCGATTTCTGCGGTTTCTGTCACTTCAAAGACCAGTCGGTTTGGATTCACGCCACTGGCTTCAATCACGTCGCGAATGACTTGCAGGGAATCCGGATCTTGCAACGTGACATTAGATAAATTGACCGTCAGCGACAAGTCGTATTCTGGGTGTTCCAATCCGGCCAGGCGCTTAATCGCATTGCGGATAACCCAGAGATCCATTTCCTGGACCATGTTGACTCGCTCGGCCAGCGGCACAAATACGCTGGGAGAAATCCACTGTCCGTCTTTGGCCAGCATGCGCAGCAACAGTTCAAATATCAGCTCACCCTTTTTGCCTTCTACCGGCCTTGGCAGGGTCAGCTCTTGCCCATTGTCCGGGACGGTCCAGCCCGCGGGGATACAGTCGGAGCTCACAATGGGTTGCGCTAAAAACACAAAACGATCATTTCGGACCGCGTCTTTAAAGCGCTCTTCCCATCCGGACTCAAGCTCTCGGGCCGTGCGCGTATCTTCTTCCGAGACGTAAATATAGGTCTGATTACGACCACGCTTCTTCGCAGTCGCGCACGCAACGCGAGCGTGCTCCATTGCGTACTCAGCAGACGGCGTAGCCCGGCTAAGAATGACCACGCCAATAGAGCCTGCAACGGGACGGGTAATGCCATGGAAGTCATAGTCGGTTTCGCCGAGCACGCTGCGAAACGCGTCAGCAATCGTAAACAGATTTGGTAGCTGAATATCAGAGAGCAGCAGCGCAAACTTATCTCCCTCAAGACGCGCTAAGAGATCCTTGTCCCGCAGACGACTCCCCAGGCGACTGGATACTTCCGCCAAAATTCTATCGCCTTCGCCCTCGCCACTGTTCTCGACCATTTCTCCAAAGCGGTCAATATCCAGATAAAGCAAAGCGTGATAACCGCCGTCGTCCCGCAGACGCTCTAGCTCTCGCTCCAGATTCTGGGTGAAATGTCTGCGATTCGCCAGGCCAGTCAGCGCATCGTGTGACACCTCCCAGCGCAGCTTCTCGACGCTCTTGCGTTCGGAAATATCGCGAAACACAACCACGGACCCTTGTCTTTCGTTATCGATGGAAAGGGGGAATACCGTGCACTCTACGGGCAAGGGCCGACCGGTTCGATGGCTAAATACAGTCTCGTGGCCGGTTAATGCATCGCCAGTGTTGTAACAACGGCTAAGCGCCTCGTCAGTACTTACTTCGTCGTCTTTGCCATCGTAGTGAACGGCTTCCAGGACGCTGCGCCCGATCAGCGACTGATCGCCGCTGTAGCCCAAAATGTTCACCCCAGTTTGATTTATGAAGGTGATGTCGCCCTTGCCGTCGACCCCGTATACGCCATCACCGACGGAACCCAAAATACCGTCCAGACGCTGGCGCTCAGATTCAACATAGCGTTTGGTCTCGATGCCACGAGCAATGGATGAAACACGAGCCAGAAACAGTTCTTTGGCCTCATTCTTGAACATACATTCCACGGCGCCGGCATCCAGACACGCCTTGATGATGGATTCTTTATATGTGCCAGTAATAATTGCCAGCGTCGCGTCGCGTGTTTCCGGTGCCTCACTAAGGGTCCGGCACAACTGGTCGCCCGTTCCGTCCGGCAAATAGTAGTCCACAATGATGAGGTCAAAATGGCCTTCTTTCGCCTTCTTTTCTGCCTCGCGAACGTTAACGGCAACTTCTACCGGAAAACCACGACTTTCCAGCAGTTGGCGATACGCATAGCGTGCACTTTGGGAATCATCAATAAACAGAATGCGAACGCCACGCGTGTCGGGCTGGAAGTTCTCCGCGTGCTCCGGCTCTGGCTCCGGCATTTGATTCTTTAGCAGTCCAGGTATGCGACTAAATCGCTGCCAGGGCACAATTTCGCAATTGCCGCGATTTTCTGCCCACCGCTCCAAGACCGGGTGCTTGTCATGAATCACCATGATCATAGGCACCGTGCGCGCAGAATCTTCCTGCAGCGTTTTCAAGAGCGGCTTAATACTATCTGCAACCCGCGGAGGTACGCCGACGATAATTGCCTCGTAATCTTGATCGCTTGCGATCAGACGGCACCCTTCATTGAAGTCATGGGTTAACGCCGTGCCTGGAAATCCACCTGCTCGCAGCGTGCGCACAAGCAAATTGGACAGCGTAGACGACTGCTCAATGACTAATAATCCGGACACCCGATCCCCTTAAATAATGCAAAATTCTTGTTTGAGTACGAATGGCTCTACTGACGACACAATGTCCAGCGCCACTTTCGCGTTTTAACGTCGTGCATAGCGCCCAACCATGCGGCTCAGCCCTGGTATCCTAACTGCGGAAGTAAGACCCAGCAACAATTCACTGGTTTTTGTCGATTACTGTGTACATTCAAAGGCGTTGGCCAAGCGCGTATACTGCGGCCCACATGCTAAATCAATAAGGACATTGTTCATGCCATTTCCCGCTAATCGCATGCGGCGCAATCGAGCGGATATGTTTTCTCGACGCCTGATGCGTGAAAATCGTGTTACCGCGGACGATCTGATTTGGCCCGTATTTGTACTTTCCGGTCGCCACTGCTCAGAGGCTGTTGCCTCAATGCCTGGCGTCAACCGACTTTCTTTAGACTTGCTGGCCGACGAGCTGGAACAACTGGTTCCACTGGGGCTTACCGCAATCGCCTTATTCCCAGTGATTGATTCAGCAGCCAAAACTGAAGACGCGGCCGAAGCATGGAACCCCAAGGGGCTTGTGCAGAAAACCGTGCGAGAACTCAAGTCACGTTTTCCTGACTTGGGTGTGATTACCGATGTT
>CAZVYE010000048.1:0-20127 GCA_964630895.1 uncultured Gammaproteobacteria bacterium
CCAGCGTGGTGGCAACGCCAAAATCCAAGATCTTAACTTCCCGGTCCTGGGTCACCACCAGGTGGTCCGGCTTAAGGTCACGATGCAGCACCAGAGATCGGTGCGCGGCATCTACCGCTTGGGCCGCGTGCAGGATCAGCCCAATGGCCTCTTGCCAAGACATGGAGTGGGCGCGCACATAGCGGTCTATGGCAGTCCCTGAGACAAACTCCATGACCAAATAGGGCCCCAGATGCTTATCCTCGCCTGCGTCAATGAGGCGCGCGATGCCCGGGTGCTCAAGCTGAGCCAGAACGCGACGCTCACGATCGAACAATTTGGCCCCTGCGCTTGTTGAGCCCGCCAAGAATTTGATTGCGACCTGTGCATCGAATCGACCATCGCTGCGATGGGCCAGGAACACATCGCCCATGCCGCCTTCGCCGATGCGACGTTCTAAGGTATACGCGCCTACGGATTTCCCTTTGACGTCTTCCAGACTCAATCCAAAGTGCCTTAAGCGGTCAGAGAAACTGCCCAGCACCTCGCTGCCGTCGTGCTGCAGCATGCGACGCAGCTGTGCCATGGCTGGTTCACTCAGGTCCAGGCGATCAAGTTCGGTGTCTTGCTCTGCCTTGGGCAGATCACAAATGGATTCGAAGGCTTGCTGAACGGCTTGAAACTCTGCCGGAGAAAGTGGCTTCATAGATGGGGCAAGCCTGTGTACCAGGCTCTATCTGCTGCTGGACTTGGGGTTTATCCTAGCAGGAATATTCCAGGGTGCTACTTAAGTATGCGCTGGCGGTGCGCAGCTCTCTGGCGACGGTTGATTCTGACACTTCCAGAGTACGCGCTATTTCTGCCACGGTCATGCCAGCAAAGGTTTTGAGTTCGACGATTCTTTCAAGGCGTTCAGACATTTGGCCCAAATCACGCATGGCCTGATCCATCTGGACAACGGCTGTAATATCTCGATGCTCGCTCAGGCCTTTTGCTGCACTGGTGGTCACGCGCAGCCAGTCGCCCCCGCGACGCTGGGCGCTTTGCTCCCGAGCGTAGTCCACCAATACATGGCGCATGGTGGTGGTCATGCTGGCTATGAAGTGACTGCGGCTTTCCCAACTGTTGGCCCGGTCCTGCACTTTCAGGTAGGCCTCATTGACCAGAGCGACGGTGTCGATGGTTCCGGACCGCACCATTCGATTGAGTTCACGGCGGGCAACTCGATATAAATCGGCGTGATACTCGGAAAATCCATCAGCACTGCTTTGAACCTGTGGCCCAAAGTCACTGTTTCGTTGCGTCATGCTGATATTTTGCATCGTTGTTGCCCAGTCGTAAAAGTCTAGCAATTCTAATGACTCACGCAGGGGCGGCAATGTGTGATCGCCCCGTTGTGATGTAGGAAATTGCTTACACTTTTAGTTCTTTGATCTGGCGAGACGCCCTCTCATATGTTCAATCGCCGCTTTCAAAAACACGTCTTGCTGGTTGCGAACAGACTTGATTGAGCGCGCAACGCGTATATCAGGCTGGATGCCCAGGACATGATGTTGCCCGCCCTGATGATCCTGGACCCGCATCCCGGTAAATCGAATAGTGATGCCTCCGGGGACTTCAAACCCATTTACGTTTCCGTTGGCCCCTGCGGTGGCTTCACCGATTAATGTACCCAGCTGATAATGATCGACGAAACTCAATAACGTTTCTGAATAGCTCACCGCATTCCCGTCGATCAAGAACACTGTCGGCGCAGTGATTCTCGGTTCGCGGGGTTGAATAGGCCAGCCTCTGGTTTGAAACGCCATTGCCGTGCGGTCTGGCGCTACCTGGGCGGGTATTTGCCAACGTGGTGTCTGCATGATTTCGTCAGTCAAATGACCAAGAACTTCGTGGTTGCGATTGGGGTAGCCACGCATGTCAAATATCACGCCCGTAGCTTTGGCTATGTGGTCTAGTTCCGCTTCAATCTCGTCCAGGGACGCGCGAGTGAGGTCCACGTACATCAATCCATCAGCCAATGTTGCGATCTGAGTAGGCCGCCCGTAATCCTGTGGGTGAGATTCAGCGCGCTTCGACTCGCAGCGCACCGTCTCGCCATCCCTGGATAGTGTCAAATGGGTTGGCTGATCCAGGGGCCCCTCACCAAACAGGGTATTGGCGCGAACGCGCCGCCAACGAATCGAACCAGAAGAGCGAGATACTATGGACTGATATCGGTCTGCCGCATCTTGTTCGTCTATGGATACCACAATATCTCCAGCTCGCATGCAATCGGGTGCATGACTCGGAGTAACGGTGGTAACTACTACTTGACCTTCAACCCAATCTACCGACGCGGGCAGATAGCCGTCTTCGCGGTTATCGCTGGTGTAGACATATCCGTGCCCATCTTGCAGTGCAACCACCATATGTTCCAGCACGGCGAGATATTCGTCCTTTGACTGTGCGGTCCAGGCAGCCTTCAGACTGCTGTTAAGTATCTCGTCCCAATCGACTGGGACCACGTCAAAATATGGATAGAAATGCTGAAAGACATTCCAGGCGATGATCACGCCGGCGATTCGCTGGTGCCTTGTTAAAGACGCATCATCGCTTGCTGCTTGATTCAGTTGGCGCTGTAACCGTTCGTAAGCAGATGCATCCGGCGCCGGGAGGGTGCTCTTGTCATTCGCATACAATGCCAGCGGTATAGCTACACGCAGCTGGCGATCCAGTTTGCCCTGATAGATATCGCCAACGCTGACGGTTGTATCAAATAATTTTCCAGCAGACTCAGTAATACGACTGATACGCGCAGCGTGCTGGCTGCTAGAAGTCTCAGACACCGCATAGGCATAAGTGGGTTGCCCCGTCATCCAACCGGGGATGGCTTGCGAATCCGATTCGGTCTCAAAACTGCCGTTGGTTATGGCTACTGGCGTCCAGGGCTCCTGTTCATTCTTACGGCTCTCCAACAACAGATCGTCAAACCACGCGTCACCCGTACCCATCAAAAGTCCGCCAAAAACAATCTTGCTGGCATTCTCGTCTACCCTTCCCACAATCGCGTACTCTTGCCATTGATCGTTTGTGATGGGCCGATCCTGCATATTGTCGAAGAAGCCCAGCTCTTGTTCCGGCAAATCGACTCGTAGCCACAGTTGAGCTTGATTGCCAGAGCCCTCGACCACTGACTTCACCTGGCCGCGCAGTCGGATTTGCTGACCTTGCAAAGGTTTGGCGTCGATGAGCTGGGCAATCATGCCGAACGCTTCATCTTCAGATCCTTTCGATTGGCGGTTGATTCTCTCGCTGCGATAAATTCCCGGCATATCCAGCTTGACGCCCAGGTGCTGCCAGTAGACCAGATCGAGTCCTGCGGTTTCTGAGGGGATCAAATCCGGGTGGGCCGGTGGCGGCGGTGCACTCTCTGGGTAGATGATAACCGTGGGCGCAATGGGTTGGCTTAGATCAAGCAATTGGCGACGTAATCCCTCGCTGTCGGGGGCATCGCTGACAGCCTCTGCACCGTGCACTGCAAAAGCGTCCCAGTCCAATGCAGCTGCTTCGTCACTGGGATGAAAGTAGCGCAGGTATCCGTATAGCCTGGCAAAGGCAGACAAGTTTGCTATTTGCTCGTCGCTGGGCGTAGCGCTGTAATCAGACGCGGTCGCAGCCCCGCCAAGGGTGATCAAGACTACAAAAAGTATTGCCCGGCAACGAAACGCTGCCAATATGCCTGCTCTCATGTGTGTATCCCCGAATTTGTTGAATGGAAGCAAATCTTTTGATGCTAACGCCCACAATTCAGTTTTGGGGTTACGACATGTTCACAACGGCCACGGCTGCCGTTGCAACCGAAATAAAGAATTCCAATCAGTCCAAATTGGCAATGGCGAACCGAAGTTGAAACACGTCGCTGCGGCTGTCCGCCCAGATGATCAAAAACCGGTTGTCTCCCAAAGCAGTCATGCTGCTGTAGTCACCGCCGGAATTCCAGCTTTGCGCGCCGGCCCGGCCATTCGCGGGGCTATTGGGACAAGAAGTCTCTGTGCTAATTCGTATTGGCTTGGAAACGCTTTCTCCAGCAGTTTTGGTGAAGGCGAAAAAGACATCCTGGCAGTGACCGCGAGGATCTGCGGTTCGGTCATACCAGGCAAATGCCGCGGTCTGCTCATCTTGCGCTGCAATCATGGGCGTTCGCACATGTCGTTCTACATCGTCTTTGAAAAATGCCGGACTCTGTCGCCAGCTGAGTCCGCTGTCGGTAGAGACCTGGAGCCAATAACCTTCGTAGTTTGGGCCAGTGCAGCTATGGAATAGAGTGTGTCCAATGCCTTGCATAAACGGGTAGCCACCAAACGTATCTTTACCCTCGCCGCAAGCGCTGGGGTGCCATTCTGGTTGGTGAACTGTCTGGCCCCCGTCGTCTGAATGAATAACACCAATGTGATATTCAGGCTCGGTTGCTGAATAGGTAATACGAAATGCGCCATCATGGCCCACATGGAGCCCGGTGGGCATCACATTGCCACTGGATTCCGCCGGGACATGATCGAACACCGGTATCAGATGCCGATTTTTTGGTTCAAATTGAAACAGTGAAATTTGTCTGCGGCCGGCTGCGTTTGTGGTTCTGGCAGTGAGCCAGATGGAATTCGACGACTCGACGGCTATGGGATGCTCAAAGGTCCGCCCCAGCTGAGTAAGATTCGACCAGCGCTTGCCGCCGTCTGCCGAGCTTGCGTACTTCAGCACAAAGCGATTGTCCCCCTCATAGCCCCGCTGAATCTCCACGGCAAAGAAGTGCCCTCGGCCTTGCTTATCGACAATCACCCACGGGTCAAGACAACGGTCTATCTCAAAGTCAGTGCGCCGCCAGGTTGTCCCGGCGTCGAAGGTGGCAAGCGCAGCACAGCGCCAATTGGATTGTTGGTCTGGCGCGGTCACGATGGTTCCAATCAGCCAATGGTCAGCGTTTGTAGGATTGGTTGCTACGTGCGGTTCAACATGCACCAACTCAGGCACCATTTGACCCACCGGACTGTCCGAAAGGGTAACGCTTTGTGCTGTCGGGCTTATTGCCCAGGTAAGCAGTATCGCGGCTGTAGCATGCATACCAACAGTATAGTGCAGTCTGATCTTGTAGCACGGGTAAATGCGATCGCCCGCGGTACTGACAGGTTAATCCGCAGTAATCAGTCTCGTTCTCGGATGGCGTGACCGTCACTGGTACCGCTTACCCAAAGAGCCATTTGTAATGTCCGGAAAATCCAGTCGGTGGGGGTTTCCCAGCTGGAAACGCGCCCACTTTTCGGCTCGGCAGGATTTGACGCTTAATCTGAGTCTGCCAGACCAAGATTGAGACACGGCCTTCTTTGAAGTGGTTTTACCGCTCATTATATCCAAATATCGGTTGATACGCCGGTGGTTGCTCGTTCGCAGAGTGCTTGGGGAACGTCACTACCATGCTCTGATTTGGCGCCGCCACCGCACCGTTGTTGGTCAACGGCGGCTGGAATCGAGACCAGGCAAAAACGCGCTTCACGTAGCTCCTCACCGTTAAATTGGAAGTGCCGAGAACTTCTATATTTGTCGGGCGACCATCGGGTCGGATATCAAACGATACCTCAAATGTAGGGCCAGAAAAGTCAGGTTCCACTGCTGGCATTGCCGCTGTTACTACACGAACGTTTTGTAAAAATTCTGACCACTGGGCTTGCGCTTCTGCGTCATCCTGGTGCTCAATAAGAATGCTATGAGCCAGCTCGAACTGGGCGATGGCTTCTTGCTCACGATGAGAACGCATTAAGATCTCTCCCAAGCTCACGATCACCTTGATTTGGTCAGCTGGTGCGTAGTGATCGTCGAATCTTGTCACGAGATTTGCTGCCTTTTCTAGTTCGCTAATGCCACGTCGCCACTGAGAGCGTTCACTAAGTAGTGCTTGGGCTCGGCCCACGTGATAGATAACCATTCCCGCATGCTCGTCGCCCGTAGCAGCCTGTGCTAAGCGTTTGTTCGCGTTGCGAAAGTGGCTGATGGCCGTGCGATAGCGTCCCACCGCTGTCAGCCAGTCGCCAAACTGCCGAGTCGCGGAAATTGTGCGCAAGTCCAGTTCTCCGAAGGTCTGCCGATTGGATTTTGCCAGGCTGCTGTATACCTGCTCTGCCAGCCAAAAATCGTCGATGGCTTCCAGGCTTTCGACCTTGGCCAGGATCAGGCGTGTTTGGGCAGGATCCACCACACCGCCATTCAGCTGTACCAAATGTTGTGCCCGGGTTAACTCGTCCAGGGCGGATTCATGATCTCCCACGTTTTGCAATGCCAAGCCCAGGTAGGCTTGCGGCTCCATTAGCAGTTGACTTTGAGGTCCCGCGTGTAAGCGCAAGGCGGAGATGGATTTGCGCAAGTGGAAAATTGCCTGCCCATACTCGCCATCCAGATAATGTCGGATTCCCTGCATCGCGCGAGCCTGCGCACCGGCCACCTGATCAGACAGTGCCTCGGTTTCCAATTCCAGGCGCAGTGGCTGTTTGGTTTCCTGAGCCAGGCTGGTCAAGGCGGCTTGGGCGACCGTCATTCCCAATGAGCAGAACAACGCGCAAGCGAGAAGTCCTAAAGTGGCGTTTCGCATATCGAATCTCCCCTGAAATTCAACCAGCCTATAAGGACGGTCTGGCTATTGTGTGACGAAAAACAACTTAATCCAGTCTGATAGATCGGCACTTAACCTGCAATATGTGGCACAACAAAGCTGACTGCCGTAGCGCGCGTAGATTGGGCATTGCGGTAGGAGTGGTGCTGATCACCGGCGAACGCCAGGACGTCACCGGCATCCACGCTGTAAAACTCGCCTGCGAGCAGAACTTGTAGCTGCCCTTCCAATACGTGCAGATATTCTTTCGTACCTGGCACATGAGGCTGACCCCGCATGGTGGACTGTGGTTCGATTTGTATTCGATCCAACTCAAGTCCGCGAATGCGATCTGGTAATAGCTTGGTAATGCTGACCTGACCGGCTGATCGCTGCACCACTGGCAGCTCAGAGTGCCGCACTAACTGGACCGTGGCTCGAGGCGGGCTTAAGAGTTCGTCAATCCCCACATTGAGCGCGCGGGCAACGCTGGCAAGAGTCTGTAAAGCTGGGTTGCCCTGTCCTGACTCCATATTGCTGATGGTTGAGCGCGGTACCTGTGCAAGTTCTGCCAATCTCGATTGAGATAGCTTTCGTTGGCGTCGCGTAGAGAGCAAATTGGTTCCGAGGTGCTGGCCCAGTTGATCGTCTCGGCTGCTTTCAGCCTTCTTATCTAGCTGCTTACTGTCATCGGTCTGACTATCTGTCGGCATATTGGCGGCTTCTGTCAACAAGCCAACAGCATGCCTTAAGCTTCCGGCACAAACAAGACGCATGTTTCAAGGCGAAATTCGGCAATCTAGGAGACTAGTCGTGTATCAAGAAGACCAAAGCTCAAAATCCGCGCGCGAGAATATAGAACCAAAATCGGCTCAAGACCTGAAAGCGCGAGCACAGATGAGACGAAAACTACGCCAGCTTCTAGAAGGCTTGTATTGGCATCGCTAGCAGCCGCTTATTTGTGGCCGAACGGATTTTAGAACGCTAAGCAGACTTTTCAGGCGCGTAGTGATTGGCGGATATTTGGTCCGTCATTCGATTGCCACCAGTTAGATCATCCAGGACGACTTGTCAGTCGTGGGTGCTAGTCAACGGCCTGGATAGGTTTGGTCAGTTTTTGCTTGCTCGCACTGAGTTGTCGCAGCCAAAACATCATGGTGTGCTCAGTTTCCGATTCGTCGCCTATTTCACGCCAGGGATATTGCACCATTAATTCGGGGTGCGGTGCGTAACCTCTTTTGCGCCAAAAGGGCTCCAGGGAGCGCACTTCTTTGGGTTTTTTGGGGTGGTCGTCGGGCCGTTGTACGACGCAAAAGGCGCAGTTTGGCAATTTCAGCAATTTGGCATGCGACTCACGCTCATCGAAAAATCGATGCCCGATGCCTTGTCCGCGATACGATTTTCGCAGCACCGACTCGCCAAAATAAAGATACTCCGTCAGCACCAGGCCACGATCAATAAATGGCTGTTGAAATACGCGATCGGCTCGCACCAGGGGTACAGCCGTTGAGCAACCCACGACGTCGGCTCCATCCATTGCCAGGACAAAAATAGCCCGATCACTTTGTGCGTAATTCGCCAGATAATTGGACTCGTAATCCAGGTCGCCATCATACAGATAGGGATATTCGCGAAATACCTGAATACGTAACTGCGCCAGATCTTCCAGGAAGGGCTCGATACGCTGTCCGGTGACAGAAAATATTCTCATTGGGTATTCGCTTGCATGGGTTTGCTTTGTCTTGGGTCAATCCGGATAATTCGCGCCGACGCCACCTCTCCTAGGAATCCATTATGCAACGAGTTCCATTGACGAAGTTTCTAATCGAGCAGCAGCGAGCAGGCAAGATTAACTCGGATTTGCGGCTACTGATAGAGGTAGTAGCGCGCGCCTGCAAAGCGATATCTGCGTCCATTCACAAAGGTGATCTGGGAAATGTACTTGGAAGCGCCGGCAGTGACAACATTCAAGGAGAGGTTCAGAAAAAGTTGGACGTGATTTCCAACGACATTTTGTTGGACGCCAACGAATGGGGCGGACATCTGGCCGCGTTAGCATCGGAAGAAATGGAGCATCCGCATCCAATTCCTGGCCGCTATCCAAAAGGCGAGTATTTGCTGGTCTTTGACCCCCTTGATGGTTCTTCAAACATCGATGTAAATGTTTCCGTCGGAACGATCTTCTCGGTACTGCGATGTCCGGGAGACTGTGAAAATGTAAGCACTGATGCCTTTTTGCAGCCGGGCGATAATCAAGTAGCGGCCGGCTATACGGTATATGGTCCAAGCACGCTGTTGGTTCTTACCGTAGGTGATGGCGTACATCAGTTTACGCTGGACAGAGAGACCGGAAGTTTTGTGCTTACCAAACAGAATCTTCGCATCCCGCCCGATACCCACGAATTTGCCATCAATGCGTCAAATAGTCGTCACTGGTTTGCTCCTGTTCGTCGCTATATCGACGAAATGCTGGCAGGGAAGGAAGGGCCGCGGAACAAGGATTTCAACATGCGCTGGGTCGCTTCCATGGTTGCCGATGTGCACCGTATCCTGACTCGCGGCGGCATCTTTATGTATCCCAGAGACAACAAAGATCCATCCAAGAAAGGCCGGTTGCGCCTGTTGTATGAGGCCAATCCCATGAGCTTTATCGTGGAGCAAGCAGGCGGCGCAGCAACCACCGGCGAAAAGCGCATCATGGAGGTCAAGCCGGAAGAATTGCACGAGCGCGTTGCGGTATTTCTAGGCTCGAAGAATGAAGTGGATTTGGTAACCAGCTACCACCACGAAGCAGACTAGACGAGACTTAAGCTTGCGCGAGAATTCGAAGTAAACGAAGGTATCGTCTAAATAATCCAAGATTGGTCAGTACCAGCAGCATGAAACACGACTACTCTCCATCCAGGCTAGATACGTTCGTGGACGCCGCGTTTGCGTTTGCTTTGACGCTACTGATCATAAGTTTTGATGAAATTCCTCAGTCGCGCGAGCAAATGGAGGCTGCGCTTAAATTGATCCCGGCATTTGCCGCCAGTTTTGCCCAGTTGGTGCTTTTCTGGCTGGGCCATCGACGCTGGAGTCGGTCCTACGGTGAGGAAACATATCTCACCGTGCTGCTTTCATTAAGTCTGGTCTTTGCCGCGTTGGTATTCGTTTTTCCGCTGCGCATTGTTTACAGCGTATTTTTCCAGTGGCTCAGCAATGGGTATCTAGCTGGCGGATTTGTGGTGAGTCGTGCCAGTGATCTGGGGTTCATTTTTGCGATCTATGGCATCGCCTTCTTTTTCTTTTCCGGGCTACTTTTTTTGCTGTACTGGACCAGTTGGAGAAAGCGAGAGCAAAAAGCACTTGGCCGATCCGAGCAATATCAATTGCGGTCGTACTTGTCCGCTTGGCTCATACTGGCGCTTACCGGCTTGTTC
This sequence comes from uncultured Gammaproteobacteria bacterium, assembly GCA_964630895.1. GTDB lineage: Bacteria > Pseudomonadota > Gammaproteobacteria > Xanthomonadales > SZUA-38 > CAZVYE01. The sequence goes on from CAZVYE010000048.1 coordinate 10,021, forward strand.
TCTACTATTCTAGCTTTCGTGCTAAAAGGCGAGGCGGCGGGTTATGCAGGAATGGCATACGCAACACTGGGCATCAGCATGCCCATAAACGGTTTTTATCACGGTAAAAAGATTTCGCAATCAGCGTCTGGCTGATCGCCAGGTCGTTCTACTTTGACGCCAGCATTCTGCCGTGTGGTCGGCATACGGTTCGGGCAAGCTAGCAAATCCATCATGATGGGATCCCAGTCGCCGAGCCAACTGTTTTGATGGCTCATTTTCAGGGTCAATGGTGTGAATGACATCTTGCCAGCCCAACTCGTCAAACGCATAGTCCATACAGGCGGTTGCCGCTTCCAAGGCAAAGCCTTGACCCCAGGCTGGCCGAATTAACGCCCACCCTACTTCGTTGCCAGGCCAACCCTCCGGTCGCCAAGGTCCGATGCGCCCAATCCACTCGCCGGTGTCTTTGCGCAGCACCGAAAACATTGAGATGCCGGTTAACTGCCATGCACCCACCATTGCGGCAAACCCACGCCAGGCGATGGGTCTGGGCTGCACGCCGCCTATGTACTGTGCAACAGCAGGATCGGCCATAGATGCGGCCCATGCATCGAAGTCTTCGTTTTGCGGTGGGCGTAACGTTAGGCGGTCGGTTGTAAGGACAGGCATGGGCATAAAGTCTGCTCAGTTAGTGATCACGAGACCTGCACGACACAGAGCTTATCTTGGCCAGTGTAAGGTCAATGCGCGAGCCTATTGTACGCGCAACCGATGACGCTTAGGTAGGAGAATTCAACATGCGAAAAGCAAATTTCTGGCAAACTGTGACCGTGGGCAATTTAGCATTGCTCCTGCTGGTTGCGACGATGTTTCAGCCTGTTTCGGCCGGCATGATCAACACGTCTGATGCACTTGCGGCAGATCTTCGGGAGCAGCAAATTACGCAGATTTCGCAGCTCATTCAAACTGAAGAAGTGGCCCAACAGCTTCTGAGCTATGGTGTAGATGCAGCAGACGTGCAGCTGCGCCTGGCCAGCCTAAGCGATGCGGAATTGCAGCAGTTGCACGACCAGCTGGAATCCGCCGAGGCTGGAGGTGACGCGGTCGCTGTAATCGGTGTAGTTTTCTTGGTTTTGCTCATACTCGAGCTGGTCGGCGTCACCGATATCTTTAAGTCCTTCTAAATTGGTTTGTCGTGAACCGGGTAAGGTTGCCTGTCTGGTAGCCTTGCTCGTAGCCGCAGCTGGCTGTCAATCGCCTCAGCCACATTCTGATAGCAGAGTGTTTTTGCCAACCAGCGAGCTGGGAGTTCATATTGAGAGCGTGCCGTTTTTTCCGCAAGAACGGTTTCAGTGCGGCCCAGCGGCTCTCGCTACTGTTCTAAATTACCACGGCGCCGAAGTTACTCCGGATGCACTGGAGGCAGAACTATATGTCCCAGAACAGCAGGGCAGCCACAGAATTGCGTTAGTGGCTGCTGCCCGCAAGCGAGGCCTTTTTCCCTATCAGTTGACGCCGACTATCGAATCAATCATCGCTGAGTTGAATGCGCAACGACCGGTGATAGTGCTGCAGAACTTAGGTCTCTCTTGGTATCCCAAGTGGCATTACGCGGTGGTTGTTGGCTATGACGCAGAGCAGCACCTGGTGATTCTGAGATCCGGGACGGAGCGAGTCAGGCGAACTGCGGTTAAGACCTTCAATCGCACCTGGCAAAGATCCGGCGGCTGGGCTTTGGTGATGCTCAGTGAGGACACAAAGCTTGCCGCTCGTACCACTGCATCAGAGTTTCTCTATCAGGCAGCTCAGCTCGAGGTGTTGGGCCACTATGAGCGTGCGGCTTCCCGCTATCAGACCGCGATTAACTACTGGCCTGAGGAGCCGGGCAGCTGGATTGGGCTGAGCAATGTGCGCTATCAACAAGGCAAGCTTAAAGACGCGGCTCAATATTTGGAGTCGCTTTTGGCGCTGTACCCTGAAAACCTCACGGCCCTGAATAATTTGGCCCAAATTAGCCTGGAGTTGGGGCATAGAGATCGAGCAACTTCCCTAATATCTCGCGCTGCCGACTTATGCAAAGTTGAGAGCGCCATTTGTACCATGGTTCATTCAACCTGCCAGGAGATATCTCCTCAGCGCTGCCCCTAAGCAGGATTATTCCCCAGTAATCCGTTCGGTTTTTTTGTTATTGGCATTAATATGATCCGCAAGCCTTTGTCGTAACAAGGGCTGTACATGGTGTTTGGAATAGAGCTTTGAAACAGGTTGATGGAAACATCAGCGCGGCTACAAAGCAAAAATCCTACAAGGCATAGCGCAGTCGTCGCACGGCTGAAGCGTGCGAAAAAGCATAGGATCTTTATCTAGGTTAATATGGTCTTGCTGAGATCGTTAAATTGACGGTCAATGCGGGGAATTTAGTTGAAATAAGTCTCAATTGAGTAAGGGGAAATATTATGGAAGGTCAAGTAGATGCTGTAGGTGCCGGAGTCGGGATTGTTGTAATGCTGGTTTACCTGGCGATACTCGTCGTGATTATCGCAGGCATGTGGAAAATGTTCAGTAAGGCTGGGAAGCCCGGCTGGGCAGCAATTGTCCCGATCTACAACGTCATTGTCATGCTGGAAATCGTGGGGCGTCCGCTATGGTGGGTGATCCTAATGTTCATACCGTTGGTTAACTTCATCATTATGATTTTGTTGTCTTTGGATCTCGCTAAGAGCTTTGGGAAAGGAGCTGGCTTTGGGATCGGCATAGCATTTTTGGGCTTCATATTCATTCCTATACTTGGGTTCGGTAGCGCCCAATATCAGGGTCCAGCAGCCGCCGAAGCCTAGTTATAATTGAAATTAGCACTTCAGGGCCGCAACATTGCGGCCCTTTTTCGTTAAGCCCTTGCAGTTCCTTCATTTGTCCGACATACGAAATGAACGGTATGAAATTACCGTTCGGCGGTTGATTTCTGCAACGTCTCCATACCCTTTGACATCTGGGCGTATGTTGGATATAAGCGTTTCTCACCCTGTAAGGAGGAGCAGGGAAATCTATATTCGCAGGGACGCAAAATCATAAAGCCAAGAACTCCGTGGGAGGAAGTTTCTATGCGTTTACGTACAGCTGTACTTAGCACAGCTCTGTCACTAGCCGGCATGAGCTCGGCAGCAATCGCTGCCAATCAACTGAATCTGGATGGTGTCGATCCAGCTTATTGTGGAACAGGTACGATGGCTGCGGAATACACCGCACCAGACACATTTGTTGCCATGACTACCGAATTCAAAAGCGGTCAGCCAGAAGTTATGCTGAAAGGCCAACGTGCTGATTTGCATTCCTATCTGATGGCCGTGCGACCGGACATGAGCACCGTCTCCGGTTTTGAAGCCAAGTTATCTCGCAGTGACCTGGTTAAGATCGGAGCAGCAGAACCGCTGGGTGACTGGCAGCTGCAAGTGGACGAGCGCCGCTATCAGGTTGGCGTAGGCAAATCTATCGCGACCCCGATGGATTTTTCCAAGTTCAATCCAAACCAACTACCAAAATCAGGCAATATCAATTTTGCCAACGGAATTATGACGCCAGACGGTCAGGGTGGCTTTGTTTGGGCTACGGAAATCTCGTCGCCAGGCGCGACTGGTATCAAAGTAGGCATTGAAAACTTCCGCATGCCGGAAGGTGTTTCACTGTATGCTTACACCGAGCGTGGTGATGCGTTTGGCCCGTATGCTGAGTGGGGTCCAAATGACACCGGCACCTTCTGGACCAACGCAACTGTGGGTTCAAAGATGACGCTGCAGCTGCACATTGGCGCAGAAGCTGCCGACAAACTGGGTCAGATCGGCTTCAAGATCGCTGACATTGGTCACTTGGGACCACGGTTTGGTGATTTGGCTGCGAAATTGGACCCCGGTCTAACTGGTCCCAAAGCTTTCTGTAGCTTTAACGCAGACTGTGTCGAAAACGTTAACTGTGGTGCAAGTAGCGTAGTTAATGATGCCAAGAAAGCTGTTGCCGAAATGATTTATCAGTCTGGCGGCGGTTATTACATCTGTACTGGCGGCCTGTTGGCTGACACAGATACCAACTCAGTTGTGCCGCTGTTTTTAACAGCAAATCACTGTCTAAGCAGCGGAAACGAGGCAAGCTCTTTAGAGGCAATATTCGACTTTGAAGTGGCCTGTAACACGGGAACCTGCCCACGTTATGGAGATGGCTTTAACGTACGCACCAATGGATCATCGGTCCTGGCGACCAATAGCACCAGTGACTATACGCTGTTGCAACTGGCACAGACTCCTGGTGGCGATCGTGCATACCTGGGTTGGACCAATGCAGAAATCGCATTTAGCAATGGTGCAAACCTCTATCGAGTTAGCCATCCTGCAGGCGCGCCTCAGGCTTACTCTGAGCATGACGTAGACACGAATAAAGGAACCTGCCGCACCTGGCCACGCGGTAACTGGATTTATTCCACGGATACCCTTGGCGCGACCGAAGGTGGTTCCAGTGGTTCGCCGGTGCTCAATTCATCAGGTCAGGTTGTCGGTCAATTGTCCGGCGGCTGTGGTACCAATGTAAATGAGACTTGTGATTCCGTAAACAACGCTACTGTTGATGGTGCGCTTGCTGCTTACTTCAACGATGTGGCCAGTTTCCTGGATCCGGATGGTGGTACAGAGCCTCCTAGCCAGTGCGACTTGCTGCCCAAGGGCGCTTCCTGCTCCAGTGACAGCGAGTGCTGCTCTAACAAGTGTAAAGGCAAGCGCGGAGCGAAGACTTGTAAATAGGTCTTACACTTAAGCGCAGAAAAAACCGCGGCATGGCCGCGGTTTTTTTTGCCTTTTTTCAAGTTTTGTTGAAAGCAAATGTAAGTAAACCGGTCTTCGTATATACCGCCGCTGGGTTGAACCGCTTCCCCTGCTTCCCATACCCCTTCGGCCCGCGGCGGCCCCTAGCACTTCCAGCGCGCCTATGGCGCGCTGCTTTTTTTGCATACGCGCATTGAGATTGGCCATTTGACCAACCGAGTGGAATCATTCCAGAGAGATCGGAGTTCGTTTTCTATATGGCTTACGGGGTCAATGCTGGTCCGACGAATATGCCGTTGTACAGCTGACCAACTGCGTAGGTAGGCAAGAAAAGCATCCACAGACCAGGCGGCGTCCAAACTGAACCGGGGCGTACTGATTTCTGGATACGGTAATGCCAGGTGCCTATAGCCAGATTCTATATGCCTGCGTTCTGGAGGCCAGTCGTTTGCCAGGTCAATCGCATAGAGCTGTTCGACTACCGCATCAATCCGCGGAGAAATACTGGCTTTGCCGTAGCAACACAGTGCAAGAATGCCGGCCTGATTAAGTACCGCATCCACCGCGGTAAAGTAGCCATCCAGGTCAAACCAGTGCGCTGCTTGAGCCACAAAGGCCAAGTCAAATTGGCCCTCAGGGGATTGCTCGGCCGCAGCAGTTTGGAAGCTCACATTTGGAATTACAGGTGCCAGTTGAATTTGGTCGGCGCTAGCGTCAGTCGCTAGAACAGTCCGAAAGTGCTTTGCCAGACCTTCGGTTGCCTGCCCATTGCCACAACCGGCTTCCCAGGCTGCGCCTGCGCTCGGGCTCGCTTCTGCGAGCCACGCAAATATCGAATCCGGATATTGCGGCCTGGCCTTTGCATATGCTGCCGCGTGGCCAGAGAAATAGTCTTTGAATGAGATTGAACTCAAACCTCAGCGTCCAAAGATGCAACTTCCTCATGGCGAAAGCAGCTGCAGAGATGGTCGTTAACCAGGCCCATCGCCTGCATGTAGGCATAGCAAATAGTCGTGCCTACAAACTTAAAGCCACGGCGTTTAAGTGACTGACTCAATGCGTCTGACTCCGGAGTTGAGGCTGGCACATCGATCATACGTTGCCAGTGATTCTGCATCGGTGCGCCGCCTACAAAATCCCATAGGTACAAATAAAACCCTTCAAACTCTTCCTGCACCGCGAGAAATGCCTGGGCGTTGCCGATGGTGGAGGTGATCTTTTGTTGATTGCGTACGATGCCGGAATCTTGCATTAGCCTGGCTACGTCAGCCTCATCAAATCGGGCAACGATTTCGGGATCAAAGTCAGCGAATGCTTTCCGGTAGTTTTCTCGTTTGTGCAAGATCGTGCGCCAAGACAAGCCGGCCTGAGCACTTTCCAGAATAAGAAACTCAAAGAGTTTTCGGTCATCGAAAACCGGGACGCCCCATTCCTGATCGTGATAGATCACATCCGCAGCGTCGCCTTCGGCCCAATTGCAACGGGTCAGATGTTGTCGATCTGAATCGTTCATAAGGCCCTCCAATCACGGTGGTAACAGCCTAATATAGCGCGCTGGGGCTAAACTTGCAGAAATTGATGAATTGCGTCGCGTTGGCCCATCGCGTCGTGATAACCCAACTCCATCAACGTACGACAGTAATCTTGATCAAATAACAGGTAGCTGGGCAAGCGAGAGTCGGGGCCCAGGGCCCCCAATGCACCCAGAAGCAGCTTTATTGACGCCGGCATTTGTTCCCGAAAACGATTGGCCGTGTTGCGTACATCTACGCTGGGTCGAATAACCAATGTGTCGATGTGCTTGAGGTTGGTCGACTGCCGGCTTGCTTCTGGTAACAGTGACAAAGTGTGGTTTATCCGATGCAGACGGTCTAAGTCTGCCTGCAAACTATCCATAAACACAATGTCCAACATGTAGCCCGCGATATCACCCATCCCCGGCCTTTTGGGCAGCGATTGCGGCTCTGGGTCTGGGTGCTCATCCCTGGTCGTAATGATCAGAATTCGCTCCGCACCCAGATGAATTGCCGGGGATAATGGCGCGGTTTGGCGCAAGCCACCGTCAATATAATACTGGTGGTGCAGCGCGATTGGCGGGAACAACAGAGGGAGCGCCGCAGAAGCCATTAAATGTTCGACGTTAATCTCACTGGGTTCTCCTCTGCGTCTGCCCTTGCGCCAGGGTTTAGTCTCGGGCAGCGCTTGATACAGGGTCACTGCGTCTGCGGTCGTGTAGCCAGACGCGGTGACAGCGGCTGCACGCAACACGCCTTCCTCAATACAGCGGGAAATATTGCTGAGTTTGGTTTCGTTTTTTAGCAGTGCCCGCAGCGGTTGGGTATCCAGTAAAGCGTCTGGGCCCGATAGGCCCAGCCGGCCGAAGACGGCACCTGCAATCCAATGTGCGGTGTTCTGCAAGACTGATCGCCAATCGGTGCGATAGATGCGATTGCAGCGCATATTGCCCCAGAAGTACTCGAGCCTTTCCACGCCATATGCAAAGCGATCCGCGTGAGATGCCACCACGGCAGCATTAATAGCCCCCGCGGATGTGCCAGCAATTATGGGAAAGGGGTTTCGTTCAGGACATATCTGCGCAATCGCCTTGAGCGCGCCGATCTGATAGGCGCCACGTGCGCCGCCGCCTGGGAGCATCAAAGCCGTTGACGGTGAGATCGCGCTATCCATGAGTGCCGCGCTGCCAGGGCAAACAAGCCAAATCCACGTTGCCGCCGCTCAAGATAAGCCCAACTCGTTGGCCCTCTAGAATAGGCGACTTCAATGCTGCGGCCAGGACGGTCGCGCTGGAAGGCTCGACGACTTGCTTCAAGTGCTGCCACAACAGCCGCATGGCAGAAATAATTTCCGCTTCTGAGACCGTTACTACTGCCGCGACCTGCTGCTGAATAATGGCGAAATTTCGTTGACCCACATGGGCCCTTAGTCCATCGGCAATGGTGTCGGGCTTGATGGGATCAATGCGACGACCCTGTTGCACGGACAATGCTGTGTCATTGGCACCTTCTGGCTCTGCGCCCACAATCTTCGTTTTCGTGCCGCTCGCAGCCAGACAGCTCCCTGCAACCAGGCCGCCGCCGCCGACTGGGGCCAGTACCACATCCAGTTCTGCTTTTTGCTGCATCAACTCCAGGGCCGCAGTGCCTTGACCAGCAATAATGCGATCATCATCGTAGGGCGGGATGGCTTCTGCACCCGTATCTGACAGCACTTGCTGCAGACCGGCTTCGCGCGCAGCCTGAGTTGGTTCGCAAAAGTGCAGTTGCCCGCCAAACTGCTGCATATTCTCAATCTTTGATTGCACGGCCCCCTCGGGCACTACGATGTGGCAAGCGATGCCCGCGGACTGCGCAGCAGCGGCAAGCGCAGCACCATGGTTGCCAGAAGAATGGGTGGCGACGGCGGTGCAAGACTTCGGCAGTTGGGCAACCGCATTGCTCGCACCGCGATACTTAAACGCCCCCGTATGCTGTAGATGCTCGCACTTAAAAAACAAGTCTGCCCCGACCAGATCGCTAAGTGCCTCACAGCGCATCACCGGGGTTCGCAGCACCTTATCTGCGATGCGCTCGTGGGCTGCGAGAACGTCGGCTCGGCTTAATGGCATAAAATCACTCCGTGGTTATACTGGCATGATACTCGGGAAAACCAGGAAAAATCATGCGCAATTCAGATCCGGTGGTTATTCATCGTCAAGACTATCAGCCGCCACCGTTTCAAATAAAACAAGTCTCCATGCGATTCGAACTGGACGCAGAAAAAACCATCGTGACTACCACACTCCAGTGCATGCGAAGTGCAGGAAACGACAATCAGCCTCTGATACTGGACGGCGAAAACCTGGAACTGGTTTCGATCGCACTGGACGGGAGGCCTCTTTCCCGTGATCGGTATGAAGTTACAGATACGGGTTTAACCATTAGTGATGTTCCGGACAACTTTGAGTTGAACACAGAAGTTGTCGTGTGCCCTGCGGCAAATACTGCATTGGAAGGTCTGTATCAATCGTCCAGCTTCCTGTTAACCCAGTGCGAAGCGCAAGGGTTTCGCAAGATCACATATTATCCTGACCGGCCAGACGTGATGGCCAAATTCACTGTGACGTTGGAGGGCGATAAAAGCCAGTACCCGGTGCTCTTGAGCAACGGTAACCTGGTGCGAGTAGAGGAATTACCAAACAATCGTCACAGCGCAGTTTGGGAGGACCCTTTTCCCAAGCCCAGCTATTTATTTGCCGTGGTTGCCGGTGACTTGGGGCATGTGCACGACACCTTTGAGACCAAAGAGGGGCGCACGGTAGACCTGTTTATTTACAGCGAGCGAGAGAATCTGGATCAACTGGACTACGCCATGCGCAGCCTGAAAGCATCCATGCGATGGGACGAAGAGCGGTTTGGTTTGGCCTATGATCTCGATCGTTTCAATATTGTTGTTACCAACGATTTCAACATGGGAGCGATGGAGAATAAGTCGCTCAACATTTTCAATGCTAAGTACGTATTGGCCAGTCCAGAAACTGCTACCGATACAGATTATCAGGGTATCGAGGCCGTTATTGGCCATGAGTACTTTCACAACTGGACTGGCAATCGCGTCACCTGTCGCGATTGGTTTCAGCTGAGCTTGAAAGAAGGCCTAACCGTGTTCCGAGACCAGGAATTCTCGTCAGATATGAATTCCCGGCCGGTATGCCGCATTGGCAATGTGCGAGTTTTGCGCAGTCTGCAATTTGCGGAAGATGCGGGTCCCATGAGCCATCCCGTGCGACCGGATAGCTATATCGAGATCAATAATTTCTACACGCTTACGGTCTACGAGAAAGGCGCAGAAGTGGTGCGCATGTACCACACTTTGCTGGGGGAGGCTGGATTTCAAAAAGGCATGCAGCTGTATTTTGAGCGGCACGATGGACAAGCGGTAACCTGTGACGATTTTCGAGCAGCCATGGCGGATGCAAACGATCGGAACCTGGACCAGTTTGCTCGTTGGTACAGCCAGGCGGGCACGCCCAAAGTGGTGGCATCGGGCCAATATGACCCTACGACAAGCACGTACACGCTGACGCTCGAGCAAAACACGCCTGCGACGCCAGGACAAGACCACAAACAGCCACTACATATGCCTTTGCGCTTGGGGCTGCTTGATGCCGCCGGTCAGGATATGCCGCTGGTTTGTGCTGATTTATCTGCGGATGGCCCAGATGATTTGCTGGAGTTCACCGAAGCGAAGCAGCAGTTTGTATTTGAACAGGTCGCGGAACGTCCTGTGCCGTCGTTGTTTCGCGGATTCTCAGCGCCCGTTG
>CAZVYE010000049.1:0-19765 GCA_964630895.1 uncultured Gammaproteobacteria bacterium
CATATGCCAGCGGAAGAAATAGCTATTGCCGTATCCGTGAATCTCCACCACTTTGGCATCCATGGCGTTTAGAGCATCGAACATATCTACGAAATAGTCCCTGATTGCAGCGTTGCCCCTTACAGTTTTCAGGGTGTCATTTAGGTAGGCGTTTTCGGCGTAAATGTCTAACGTTCTCTCACGCACTGTATCTTGAGAAAAATCGTTAAAAAAGTTGGCAAATGCCGCTACGTGATCTGGATAGGGGGTCAAATCCAGTTGCTGCTCATCTCCCGGCAATGCATTGGTGTAATCGGTTACGTAATTGATTTTTTCTGGGGCTCCGGCGCAGGCGCTAATCAGGGCAGCTAGCATGATACTCGTCCATATTTTCATGCCGCGATATTACCGGTTTTTCGGCAAAATGGTGTTTACGGTATTGCGTAAAACGTTCACTCGAAAAAGACGGAACCAGACCGCGAGGAGGGTGCGGTCTGGCTCAAATAGTCAGAGACTGTTTGCCAAATGGTCTGACTAGAGGGAAAAGCCGAGACTAACTCCGTATACCATCGGGTCGATCTCTACCGTGCCCAGGGACGTGCCGTCTAATGTGGCATCGGTATCAATGTCCATTTTCCGCGCGTCAAAATTCAGGAACCAGCGATCATTGATCTGCCAGTCAGCGCCAACTTGCACAGACAAACCCCAGGAGTCATCCAGATCGAGGTCACTGCCGGCTAATGGTCCAGTAGTGTCGGTGGAGAAAAATGTTGTGTAATTCACGCCAGCGCCAACATACGGGCGGAACGAACTGTCAGTATTAAAGTAGTACTGCATGCTGACGGTGGGGGGGAGCTGACTTGTGTCTGCCACTTTGGTGCCATCTTTGAGCTTGATGTCATGATCAAACGGAATGGCAGCAAGGACATCGACAGCCCAGTTGGAACTGAAGAAATACGTCGCATTAAGATTTAGCGCTGCGCCAGCGTCTGCGTCAACAATAGCGCTGTTGTTGGATTTGGGGTCTACGTTGGTAAGCCCCGCCTTGATGAGCCATTCTCCTTCTTCGTGCCCATAACAGGCGCTGCTGCAAAGTCCCAAGCCCATCGCCCCGACAAGTGCCACAACAACTGGTTTCATTACACCCTTACTCCTTTGTGTGTTTATTGTAGGTAGTAATGCTAGGCGCAGGAATGGTCAGCCGCTATCAGGAATACAACCGCTAAGGAATGTGGGAAATACGGATGTTCAGGCAATGTAAACTTTGTTAGTGCAGGATGGGTTAGGTTCCATTGGTCGCAGGGGCGTCTCGGTAAAGCGCATTTGCGGGCGCTATCTTTTTGCAACATTTAGAATTGCAGGTGACAGCGCAAGTGCAGCAGGTGCAGGATCGATTCCGGAGATACGCTATGAAGGCAAAATATTGGGTGTTGAGCTTGTTGGGTTTGGTGCTCGGTACAAATGCAGTTCATGCTCAAGATGTGCAGTATCTCCAGAGCATGCGGAACACTACCTATCATCGTGTTCATAGTGAGCCTCTAGGGCGGGACTTCCACGTGTATGTTATGACGCCAGATGGTTATGAGGCTGGTGATCCAAAATTCCCAACTATCTACCTTACCGACGGCGGTTTTTTGTTCCCCATGCTTTCAGGCTATTACCGTTATCTGCAATCAGGTAACGAGGTGCCTGAAGCCATAATTGTGGGTATATCTTATGGGGCTGCATCTTTTGCCGAAGGCAATTTCCGAAGTACCGACTATACGGCACCATCGCCAAACAGAGATTACTACGGTGGCGCGTCAAAGTTTCAGAGTTTTCTAGAGTCGCAGGTCTTTCCGCTGGTAGAAACCAAATACCACTCTGATCCAAAGCGCAGAATTCTATTTGGACAATCTATTGGTGGACAGTTTGTTCTTTTCACGGCGCATACCAGGCCAGATCTTTTTTGGGGATATATCGCCAGCAATCCAGCGATTCACGACAATACTGAGCTGTTGCTTGAAATGGAGCCTCCCTCGGCGTCAAGTGCAAAACTGTTTGTAGCAAGCGGCACCGATGATAATCCGCGATTTCGGGAACCAGCAAAGCGTTGGATTACGCACTGGACACGTCAGCCCAATCCTCCTTGGGATCTTCATGTAGTTGATTTGGAGGGTCACTCACATATGTCCGCACCACCTGCATCCTTTCGCGCTGGATTGAGGTGGTTATTTGCGTCTAAACAAGCTAATGCTCAGCAATAGTAAGTTGCTTGTATTGGCGGAAAGCCCTCAGTTACCCCACGTGATCTACGTCACAAAAAAGGCGCGATTGCAGATTTACGGGTAATTTTCCTACACGTTGTACCGATTTTCACTGAGATTGGTCAGTTCGTTTCTGCGCTCCAATAACGTTACTTGGATTAGACGCGACGATTTTTGCGTCCAATCTAATTGACAGGAGACACATCATGAAAACGAAAAGCTCGGGTTTTACATTAATAGAATTGCTGGTAGTAATCGCCATTATTGCGATACTGATTGCACTGTTGTTACCGGCTGTGCAAGCCGCTAGAGAAGCCGCAGCGCGGGATACGGCATTGACCTACGCAACGGTGCTGGCAGCAACAGCTTCAGACATGGAGCGCCAAACGCGCGATCCAGCCAAAAGCATCCCAGATATCGTCGAATTCTGCTTGATGCGCAGCGATTGCCCCTTGGCAGGCGTGGCTGACGGAAAGCATAAAGGCTACTTATTCCATCTTGACGCTGAAAAATACGCGATTGAAGCGTGGCCAGCGCGGCCAGGTTTGACCGGCTCCGAAACCGTCTATGTTGGCGTTCGTACCGGCGAGGCCCTGTTTGAACCAACACCTGGCTCAGACGAGGCACGCACCAGGGCTTTTGACGCGATCTGGCTGCAGGTCGGCGAAGTAGTTGGCGACTTGTTGGCGCAAGACGAAGAAGCGGTTCAGTACACTAGCAATCAAGGTGTTGTACTTTCCTCAGACGAAGTATTCGACCTGTTTGATGCAGACCAGAATGGCGTGATTGACGGTAAAGAACTGGTCGCGATGCCTGAGGACAGCTCGGTAAGCGAGTCACCGTTCGCGGAGTCGTTAGCTACAGTCTTGAAAGTAGTAGCCACTGAGCTTGCAATCGGTGCAGGCGACGAACAGCCTGAACTGTGGGGCATCAGCCGCGAGGCAGTAGCAGAGCTGGATCAAACACAGGTGTTTTTCAACTACGATTCCATGCACACGTTCACACGACTATTTGTGGAAGACGATTCTGCGGCCAAGTATCTGAGCAGCCTGTTGGATAGCGCTGAGCGAGCGGATGCCAATGGCCAGGAATGGCGAGAAGCGCGTGCTATCAACGAGTATATTGCGACGACAGACGAGTTGGTTGGCGAAGCAGTAACCCGAAACCACGCTAACAATATGAAGCAGTTGGCGTTAGCTTGCCACAATTACCACGACTAAGTAGCTGCAACATTGTAGGACGCCGGCATCGACCGGCGTCCCCTTCTAGATCGTAGATTTTCGCAAGACAAGTCCTTTCACCCCAGTAAACGCCAATCGTTGTTCCCAAAGCTAGGGCACCTCTCAACGCATCTCTAGCCTTCCTTTGCGAAAATTAGCCCCGCTGCCGTTTCCTGATCGAGGCAAGCCCCGTTTCTTGGTGCGTTTCGTTGTAATCATTGTCACTGGCCAAAAAGTACCGCAACGCAATTGCGCAGTGAGTGGTCGTCTTAATTAAGCACGACGCATCTAAAAGCAAAGGGAGAAGCGCACATGAGGATTGAACGTGGCAGCGGCCGTTTACTTACTTTAGTTGTTGTTTTGAGCGTAGTCTCCCTCACGCTTGTTCTACTGGACAACGACGGCCAAAGCGAAAAGCAACAGGAGCGCGAGTCATCGCTGCAGCCTGCTCAAAAGCTTGTGACAACACCTGCTATCGATAATCACAATCCCCCCAGTGCGAACTTGCAGGCTGCAGGTAAGGCGTCGGTCCAAGACCCCATTGTGCTCACATCGTCGAAACCACTGCCAAAAATGGAAACCGAGCTTGCAGTCGGAGACTTCTGGGAAGCGCGCCAATTCCTGGATGAAATTGAGCAAGAGGGGTATGTCGAACTGCTCAAGCGCTATCAATCAGGCGACGACCGCATCGTGTTATATCGGAGCAATTGGCGCCTAAGAGCGGTGCTTAGCCGTCTGATGGAACTCTATCCATTGAACCTGTTGGAACATATCAGCAACGGGAATTACGGGGAGGACGAAGAATCGCGGGTGCGACAGGCTATTTCGGCCTGGACTCAGTTACATGCAGAAGACGCTATCGCGAGAATGGAAGCAGAACAAGACGTCGAGATGCAAATGGCGATGGCGTCAGCAATTCTCACCGAAGCGGATTTTTTAACGGATGCGCAGATCCATGCGTTACAGCCGTATCTTGATGCGAAGGGCCAGACCCAGAGAATTGGCGTCAAAGTGATCAGGATGGCTATAGACGCACCAGAAGCCTCCTTGGCATTACTCATGACTAACGAACTTCAGTACGACCGCAAGGTGCTCTCGGACTGGCTGGACAACCTTCCTGTCCTGTTTCTGGAACGTGCCTTGGCCCAAGTGCTGCCAACTTTAGAAGAATATCAGTCCTACGACTTCGTCAATCGAGTGTTCAAGCGCCTGGGTCAATACTCTCCCGAAAGTGCTCTCTTGGTCAGTCGACGATTGACCGATGAGCATCTTCGCAGCAGCGCGTTGACCGCTACATTTTCGAATTATCCAGCCGAACGAATAGACGTTGGGCTGGCACTTGCCCACTCAATTCGCGAGGAAGCGGATAAAACAACCGCGTTAGTAGCAATGTATGAAACATGGTGGGAAAACGAGCCGAACCAAGCGCTGCAAGCTTTGATTAGAGAAAAGTCGGTAGATGTGAAGTCGCGGTTTTTGCAATTTCATGGCAGTTGGATTGTTGAGCATTGGGATGGCCCGCTGATGGAATTGTTTGCGCATCTGGGTGAGCCGGAAGAGGGTAGATGGTTAATGCTGCTGCGAGACTCAGCCAAACATCGTTTCGCGGAGACGCTGGCAGTGCTGGATCGAATCCCTGACTCCCCCAGTAAGAGCGAATATTTGTTGCAACTCGTAGGTGAAACCGCGCGGGAAGACACGTTCAAGGCGCAGGAATTAGTCGCGAGCATGCCACCAGGTAAGACCCGGGTTGATGCGGTAAACAAGTTGATCTGGGAGCTTGCCGATCAGGATGCATATGCTGCTATGGCGTTGGTTTTAGAAGAAGACGAATCGGCTCATGCTCGTCTGCTCAAGACCCTTGCAGAGTGGGGAAATCCGGAGGAGATCGCGGCGCTGACCGACATCATCCCTGCTGAGCATCTGCCAACATGGATAGACAAGGTGATTTCGAATTTTGTTGTAGAAGACCCGGCAGCATGCGCCAGATGGTTAGAGAACTATGCGGGGATGGAACAATACGGCAAGTGGCAAATGCACTATGCAGGTATTGCTATTCAGGACGATTTGAGCGCCGGCCTTAGGTACCTGGGTGAAATTACCAATCCCGATTACTCGTCAGTTGAAAAATCGCTGTTCACCAACGTGTACAGCCTCGCTGATGCCAGGGAGATTGCCAAATGGTACGGGCGACTGGATGCGCAGCGGCGGTCGCCGCAATTGACAGGGATGATCGCGCCGCAGCTATATCGGCACGACCCCAGAGCAGCTTTGATATGGACGGACAACCTCGACACGAGTGCAGAGCGCAACGCAAGCTTGCTTGCAATCGCCAAAGATTACGGGACTGACTATCGTTCCATGGATAGGCTGTTGCAGGCTACTGATTCGATTGACACCCGGCTTGCCATGCTGGATCAGTTTATTTCTACTGACGGCGGATATTTGCCTGCAAGTAGTCTGCGCAGACTGATTCGCTCGGCGCGATTGGCACCCGAGGCTCATGATCAACTGATAGCGATGATTGACCCCTAAAAGGGCTAAAGCCTACGCGCTGACAGCCGCTGGGACCTGTACTATGCAGCATTGTCCGTAACCCGACCGGAAAATGGCCCAAGTTAGTGCGAGCCCTTACTGAAAGCGACCTCAAGCGAGCTACGCGAGAGCTGGCCCAGAACGACAGCGACATTGCCAGCATTGTGGAGCGCATCGGCGTGCCGCCACTGTGGGGGCGTGAGCCAGGATTTAGAACGTTAGTTCAGATCATCCTCGAGCAGCAGGTTTCATTGATTTCAGCCGAAGCGATCTTTATCAGAATCGAGCACCAATTGGGTACCGTCGAGCCGCATCGCCTGCTACAAGCAGGCGAGGTTGGTTTGAGAGATATCGGCGTGACTCGTCAAAAATCGCGCTATCTGTGCGATCTGGCAGAATGGCTGCAGTCCGGGCGGCTGAAACTCGATGAACTGCGAATTGAGAGCGCAGATCAGGTGCGTGGGGCGTTGATGCAGGTTACTGGAATAGGTCGCTGGACGGCCGATATCTATTTGCTTATGGCGATGCGCCACCCGGATATCTGGCCGCCGGGCGATATTGCATTGGCGAATGAGCTAAGAGTCGTCAAGCAAATGACTGAGAAGCCAGATCAGGCTTTGCAGAACAAGCTGGCCGCGGATTGGGCTCCGTGGCGCTCGGTCGCGGCACGGATTTTCTGGGCCTCCTATCTGCACAGGCAGGGCCGACTATAAGTTGCCTTTTCGATATTTGGATCAGCGCTAGGGCGAAATTGTTGTCTCTGTGCTCCTGGCATGGGCTAGCGTCTGCTGTGGAGCCTGTTCTGATTCCGCGAGAGCGAGACGATACTTGACCTGTCTTTCGAGATTTCCGGCAGTCCAGGATCGCCAACTTGCCACGGGCACACCAGCGTGACGCATAGCACGCCCGGTCCAGTTATTGCAGGTATTGAACATGGTATAGGTGCCGCCAGCGATGAAATACTTGGCATCGTCTACCGTCTTGTAAACCTCGTTCTCTGGGACCGTTTTATCTATGAAACCGACCACTTTCTTCAGCGCGTCGTCGTCCACCACAAAGGCTTGAGTATCTGCAGAAATCTCCAACGCAGCCGAGTCGGCGGGATGAACTTTCAGTGTGGCTGACGTCGGCAGGAACATAGCCTTTAGGGTTGTGCCGATTTGTCTTTTCGGTGCACCAAAAAAAGATCTATCGCCCCAACCAATCATTACAAGGTCCGATTCGATGTGGGCAACCAGTTCGGGCCTGATATTCCTTAGTGCCTGCGTAGGCAAGACAATCTCAGTGTGTATGTTGCTGCCGCGCACAAAATAGAGGGTCTCTGCTGAAACACTGGAGGTGGTGCAAGCGGCGAGCAAAGTAGCTGCTGCACCAAGCCTGGCGACATGCGTGCCAAGCGGTGACTTTTTCTCGCGACTACTAATAGAATTTCGCATGCTAGGACTCCTGGAATCTGAGCTTAAGATGAGATGGCACTATGGGGCAAGCGGTTTGTGTAGTTCCAAACCACGTTTTGCGATGGCGGCCGACGAAGTCGTATGCCGCGTCGCGCAAGTAGCGGGGGATTGGGCGCAGGATATAGCTCAGCCCGGTCCACAGGCCGCCAAACCGAGCCAACGTGTACAGTGCTGCGTCGCTCTTAAACAGCAACTCGTTCTCGGAAGTCTGCACAATGAAACTATCGGGAATATCTTCTGCAGGAACTTCAGCAAGTTGGGACTGGCAATAAGCTGAATCCAAAGGCGAAAATGTAAAACCAGAGAGCTGGTCTTCTGCCATCACGCGACGCACCACGCCATGGCAAAGGGCGCAATCGCCGTCGTAGAAAATCCGGTCTTTGCGCATTACATGCTTCGGCGAAATCCAGTTCGGATCAAATGTAAGGAGGTGAATCAACAGCATGGGAAACGTTAGGTCTGGAAAGTTCAATAGAAATAGAAAGCCGAACTGAACCAGTAACATGATGGACCATAGCCATGGTCGCAATCTACGAAACAGCGCCAATGGAGCAAACAGCAGTTCAATCCACAATATGGACCAGGTTAACGCCTTCAACGACCAGTCAGGCATGGCCAAAAACCACTCCCGCAAGAAGTAATCACGAGCCAGGGGGTTATTCAGCACAATCGCGACATTGTCGCCAGCTACCCAGGACGGACTTAGCAGTTTGGTATATCCGCTGTACGAATAGCTCAGTGCCAGCACGACCCAGGCAGAAATCCAGATGGCTTTTGGTAACTGCCAGCCTGTTGGGTCTGGTGCGCGCCAGGTACCAATCCGACCCACGGGTGTAGATGGCACAAACGCATGCGCCAGTGCCATCCAGCCAACCAGCGGCAATGAAGGGTTGGCAATCAGGGGATTGCGCGCGAACAAGCAGGCGAGTACGTACCATATCCATACTGCGGCATAGCGGTCCTTCCAGCCTATCAGTAAGCAGACAGATGCCAGTACTCCACTGCCAATAAACGCCTGGACCGCGATGGGTGAGTCCGACAGTGACAAAATGTTTGGAACAATGCCAAACAGGGGGCTTAACCCGGCTTCTGGCATCATACCTCCATTGGAAAATACTTCCGGGCCATACGGCAGCAAATGCGCAAAGTGAACGAATAGAAAGCCACCCAGAAGAACGCGAAATACGCTGTATATGGTTGGTGTTACCTGCAGGTGTTTCATGATGACTCTCCACAGTCTACGTCGTAGGTTAGCTGCCAGCGAGAATCGCGGCTTGCTGGATCAATGGGGTCAAGCCGCACTTGTAGCTGGTCAGTTTGTGCTGGTATGGCCAGTTCGGTTCTGATGGTCCCTGGGTTGCACATGGCGTAGTTCATGACCGCATTTAGCATGGGCTGAGTAGCCTGGTTCGCGTTGAGAACGGGTCCATAGGCCAATGCGGCACCATATGCATTGCGGCGATTGTAGGGCCCTCCAATGTTTCTGTAGCTACTTGGCGTCAGCTCCAGCGAGTGCGCTTCATCACC
The DNA here is from genome assembly GCA_964630895.1 of uncultured Gammaproteobacteria bacterium. GTDB lineage: Bacteria > Pseudomonadota > Gammaproteobacteria > Xanthomonadales > SZUA-38 > CAZVYE01. Next base: position 8,965 of record CAZVYE010000049.1, read on the forward strand.
GATCTGCCAGTCAACGAAAAAGCGAGACGAGTAGGTTTCGAAACCCTCGTGCGCAGTAAACACTTTGGGCGCGGGGGCCATGGCAGTAGCAGCACCGATGCCCTTAATGGTTCTATTGCCTATGACATCTCCCACCATTTGCAGGCAGGCGATACCAATCAATACGATATAGATGACGACGGATTTCATGACGCCTCCTTTTGGTTTACGTTTTTCCCACGGAGCATTGCTCCAACTAATAATTCTCGGTTGTCGACAAAACCACAGGGCACTTGACCGTTCTTCGCGTTTTCAAACGTTCCGAATAGCCAATCCCATACGGGTAGGTCGGAGAAGTTCTTTGTGTGTTTGCCTCGCTGGTGGTGAATGCGATGGCTTTCTGGTCTTTGGATAATGAAACCCAACCAATATGGCGTTCGCACGTTCCAGTGATAGAACAGCTCGGCCAGTCCGGTAAATGTAATAACTGCCGCTGTAGCAATGGGCGACAACCCGAGTACGCTAACCAGCAATGCGGAGGACAGAACACCATTAACGGCAATCTCAAGCGGGTGCTTATAGAAACTCATAGCCACTTCCATTCTTTTTGGACTATGGTGTAATTGATGAAACCAGTTCCACAGCAGCGGGAGCTGATGTCGCGCCCGGTGCCACCAGTAGTAAATGAACGTGATGAGCAAATAGCCTGCTACAAACTGGTGCCCAGCTGACAAACTACTGAGATTGAGCAGTGAGTTTCCTTGCAGCCATAAATCCCAGGTGACAGATCCAAGAAACGCGATGCCAGCCTGGAGAGTGTTAAAAGCGACTACGCGCGGCCACCAAAATGGGCTTTTAACAGGCCGCACATTTGGGTAGAGGCGCTCTATAAGAAGCGCAAATGCAGCAGCGAGACAGACTATGATTACCGTGTTCATAAACCAAAGAATGGCTCAGTGGAATTATATGGCGCAACTAAAAATCGCCTTGTAGCAGTATAGTGGTCAAAAGGTATTGTTATTCGATACGAATCGCACGATAAAGGAGTTCAAGGGTAGTCAGAAGCCCGAATCAGGCTGCTTTGGTCGCAGGTCAGGCGTTGAAGCTGAGGGTTGTTCTCAGCGATTCTTTGTTGAGAATTATTTTGCAGTAACCCCAATGTATGGGAGTTCAAGCAAGGTTATGCAATGAACGAATCCGCTCTAGTCGGCGCAGAATCTTGGCAGGATGACGGAACTGGTATTCTTCCACATCTACCGTTATCTGATCAGCAGGCCTAAATACTTGCTGCATGGCCGCAATGCGCCCGTTGCCTTCAAATGCGATCCATTCCGTTGCGCTTTTTTTAACGACCTTAATGGCAGAGACTGAAGGCATGATTTCATCTAAGGCCTCCGCAGTGAGATGCCCTGTTTGCACCAATGCCTGCTTGTGTTCCTGCAAGATGTTTGCGCGTTGCTGGGTAGCTGCAAGAGAATTTGGACGATCCAATGGGTGCAGCTGAAACAAACTAAATAACGGTACCATTGTGGTTTGTTTAGCCTGCTTTTTCCGGTGAATGTCCAACACAACTTTTGCCATCAGGGCATCTTTATAGTTGAGTTGGGAGGCTTCTGATCGTTTTCCCATCAAATACTGGAAAAACTGCCTGATTCGACTCATGCCTAGCGACGCCCAGCCATTGGTCTATTCTCAACACTTTGAACCACTACAAAACCATCCCCGTCGAATACCATCTGTACCGAATCCCCGCTGCCCCGGCCAAGGAATGTTCGCAGCGAGACGTCTAAACGCAAATCCGGTTCTAGATTGGCGGACCAGGCCACGGTCGCATTGGGATCGGTGACCACCTTGCGACCTGCCTTGGTTGCAATGGTCATCGGGTCAAAATGACTGGTGATGGCCAACAGACCGGTGCCCTCAAATCGCATATTGAAAAGCCCAGCGGTAAGCATGCCGCCGACCTTTTTCATCAGGCGGATGTCCCAGTTCAGTCCGGAATCAAAAGCCAGAACGTCGTTGCCGTTGACTGTGACCGCATCGTTGTCTAACTGCAGCAGAATGATTTTCTTCCCCTGATCCGCTAGATACAGTCGGCCTGATCCCTGTGCCTTGGAGAGGGTGGAGCCTTCGCCGCTGAAGAACTGCTTAAAAAACCGCGATGCGCCGTGCTCCAACATCCTTTCTCTGGTAAAGCGCATGCCACCCTTGTAGGCAATCATGGCACCTGCTTTCATCCAGACCGTTTTGTTGTACATGCGAATTTCGAGAATTCTTTCGTTCTCTAACTCCCATGCCTCGTTATTCTCACTATGGTCGCTTTCAGCGGTTTTGGTCAGAAAATCGCCAATGGTTTGACTTTGCATAGCGCCCCCTTGAGTCGGATGTCAGCTCACAGTATCGCAGAAATGTTTACATGATCGAAGTTGAGTAAATATCACTCTTGGAGGTTGCAAGAAATGCTCTGAAACTTTTTGTGGATGGGGGAAAGCAGCGTTTTCTTCGTCTAGTAGTCAGTTTCTATAATAGTTGCCTCACTGGAGAAGGCGGATATGAAAACAGTGTGTATTGTGACTTTGTTGTGTGTAGGGATTATATGGACTGTGCCTCTGTCGGCTCAGCAATCTGATGTGGAAATCTCGATCGTCTCTGGGGAAGTAGTCGCAGGTCAGCAGTTTGTTATTGATGTAGAGGGTTTGTTTCCGGACGGATGTGGAGCGGATGGTTCCGTTATTCGGTCACAGGTGGATTCGACCGCCGATACACCGGTGCTGACACTGGATGTGGCGCGATCCTCTGATATCGTTTGCGGCGCTGCAGTCACTTTTGACACAGCCCTGTTTGGGCCATTTTTTGTGGAACTTGGTGCCGGCGAAGTGTTTGACATTTCGCTTCGGGTTGGTACGGAAGGTGCAGATCTGGACGAGTTCTTGGAGTTGGCTCGTGTTAACGACGTCACCGTTGTCGCACAAGCGCAGCCTGTTTCAGATCAAGAGCTGATTCGCCCCGGAACCTACTGGGACCCAGATTTCCCAGGTCATGGAGTGACGGTAGAACGTCAAGGCGAGCGTACATTCGCGACCATTTACTCATACGTTGACACCAATGGCAGGCCCGTTTGGCATACCGTCCAAGGCGAGTTGGTTAACGGTACGTTGGACGCAGAAGTTATGGAGTTCGCCAACGGCAAGTGCCTGGTGTGCGGAGAGTTAGATGGATTTAATCAAGCAGTGCAGGGCAGCGTAGTGAATTCGGCTTTTCTGCAAAGTATGGGTAGTGCAGCTGCTACTCTTGCCATTGACGAAAGTCCCAGCAGAGCACTGCGACTGATCCCATTTAGTCAGAAACTTGTTCGTTCTGAGGGTACCATCGCAGGGGTTACCTTCGTAATGCCTGATTTGGCTGGCGACTGGGTTTTCGTCGCATTAACTGACGCTGGGCAAGCGGAATCGACGGCGTCTTTTGTGACTTTTGATTTCGTTTCATCCGGCATTTCAGATAGTGGCTTGGCGGTCTTCGCAGATGTGGAGTCGAGCTTCAGAATTGAGTGCCATGATCCCAACCCCGGCTCGGGTCGGTTTGCGTGCGATCTGCTATTGGACGATGCGGAAATTGGTTCTACATCCCATGTGCATGTTGGCCCGAACCATATGCTATTTAACAACTACGCTGCGTGGCGTATGAACTAGATTAGCGAGTTGAGGTGGCGAACAGTTTGCGTGTACAAATTCCGCTGGATCGCGCAATTGTTTGCCACCTTACTGCTTAGCACGCGGCTTGAATGCTCTTTTACGGGCGGTGTTAAGCTCGGTAATCAGATGCGAAAGGAAACCTCTTAACAGACCTAAACCAAGATTTGCATCTTGCTTATTGGCAAGTCGAATGATTTGTCGATAGAACCAGGTTACCTCTCCCTGCACATTTATTATTTTAAAGATTAGCCAGGGACTGGTCGGTCCAAAGCGCTTTGACTTAAACGGTAAATCTTTTTCGTGGCTGGGCAGTCTCTCGATTTCACCGTCAATCAGCTTTTGCGGAAAGCCCGGGTCTACACAAAGGGGCCTGGCAATCCCAATCAAATCGCATGCTCCAGAGTCCAATGCCGCTTCCATTGCCTCTTTGCTTCTAAATCCACCTGTTACCATCAGTGGTACCGAAACGACTTCCTTAATCTTTGCCGCATATTCCAGGAAATAGGCTTCGCGCTCCCGAGTGCTTTCCCGAACCAGAGTCTCTGTGGTCTGCTCCAATCCCTCGTGGTTAAACAGCTGTGGTTGTTCGTAGTTGCCGCCCGAGATTTCCAGCAGATCAATACCAGCCTGGTCTAACCACGCAGCCACCTGTATGGACTCCTCAGGGCTAAAACCGCCGCGCTGGAAATCTGCAGAATTGAGTTTCACTGCGACCGGGAATTCCGGCCCAACTGCGTTGCGTGTGCGCTTGATGATTTCGCCTAGAAAACGGTAACGCGCTGAAATGTCTCCGCCCCATTGATCATCTCTACGATTACTTAACGGCGATAAGAACTGACTAATCAGGTAGCCGTGGGCGGCATGGATTTGCACCCCGGTGAATCCGGTCGATTTTGCAACGGCGGCAACATGGACGTAGCGATTGATGGCGTCCTCTACCTGTTGTTCCGACATGGCAGTTGGTTTACCGAACATCTTTCCCAGCTTAAGCGGAACCGCAGATGGCGCGATGGGATGGGTGTTGGCCAGCCGATTACACTGTCTCCCCGGGTGACTAATCTGCATCCAAAGTTGGGTGTCACTGCGAGATCCGGCCTGCGACCAATCTTGCAACGCGGCTTCATCCGTATCGTTGTCAATTACTACATTGCCTGGACGCTCCAGATAGCGCCGGTCAACCATGACATTTCCGGTCAGAGAAAGCCCAATTCCGCCTTCTGCCCAGCGCCGGTACAGCGTATTAAGCCGTTGCGTAGGATTATCGTACTCATCGGCAAGACCTTCAGTCATGGCAGATTTTGCCAGACGATTTTTGACAGTGACTCCGCAGGGGAGCTGAAGCGGTTGATCAATCATAGACGGGTTGAGTTTGGGCAAGGGTCTAAGAAAAACACAATATTTGCATCGGGTATAGAGCTTTCGTGCATTTTTCCGTCACACACGGAATGCGCAATGCTGCCACAATCCCGCGTTTTCGACGATAAGAGAAGACGAATGCGATTTTGGATTGGTGTGTTGGTGGTAATTTGGTCCTGTAGTGCATTTTCAGAGCAAAGTGCTGCGAAAATAGAAGGTGCCTGGGAAGTGCAATCCATCCACTGGATTACGCCCGAAGAGACCCATGACCTGGAACCAGCACAGCCTGGTCTGTTTCTCTTTGTGGATACCAGCTATACCGTCATGTGGACACGGTCCAAGCAGCCCCGCACACCGTTTGAGTCACTGTCTAAACCTACTGAAACAGAAATGATTCACGCTTTCCAGACCGTCGTGTTTAACGGTGGGCGATTTGCATGGCGTGGTGATCAGTTAGTGTTAAAACCCACGATAGCCCGCGTCCCAGGCTTTGAAGGGGGCGAGCAAATCTTTAACGTAACGCGAAACAACAATCGACTCACGCTTACCATGGTGGATGAGACCTATCCGGATGGGGCTAAGCCAGATTGGTTTGGCAAGCTAGAAACCCGGTTTGTTCTCTCAAAGGCGGAGTAGCAACTGTAGTAGCGAATTGCGACGGCAGTTAAGACGGCTTTTCCGACAAAGTTACCAAATTAGATTCAGAATATTGTACGTTGAGCTGTTCCAGTTGTTGTTGCTTCAATGTTTGCATGGCTCGTCGTTCGTTAGTTGACCGCCACTGCGCTCGCAGTTGAGGCGCGGCTTCATCAAAGGTCGGAAGTCGAGCCTCGCGTTCATCTTCAACTAGAAAGATCCAAAGCTCATTCTTCAGACGCATGGGGCCGATTAAAGCACCAATTTTTTGAGACTTTATGGCTTTGTTGAGAGTAGGGCTCCAACTAATCAATTGTTGGGTACTAAGCCAGCCCAAGTTGCCTTGCTGATCCGACGTTGAATGTATCGAATGCTTTTCGGCAACACGGGCGAATGTATCTGGTTCAGTTTGCAGCTGTTTGTATAACCGTTGGGCGGCTGTTACGTCATCCGAAGCATCCAGTGGCAATTGAATACCACGTAAACGGTATTGTGCTGGTTTCGCGAACTGTCGGGAATGGCTTTCATATAGTTCTTTGAGCTGAGGCTCAGTTAAAGTGCCAACACTCTTGGCTGCATCTTGCCTCAGTTTTGCGTTCACGATCGCCCGCTGCCTGATCCAGTCCAGTGCGCTTTTTACTTGCGGAAGTTGGGTGTATCCGCGTCGCTCAGCTTCTGCAGCGCGGAGTTGTGCTGTGCGCCACTTATCTGCCAAAGTCAGCTCTTCAACTGCTGGCACCTCGACTGGCCGTTCAAACGCAATGTTTGGCCGATAACGAGCCGACTGCGGTGGGTTCGAGCTGATTTCTCGATCAATTTCCTCCCATCTCTGTTTTACCTGCGTGGCTCGCAGGTGCTTTTGAATTTGTGCGCGCACTTTTTCCATGGGGGGGCGACGGGCCGGCGCAATGGATTCGCAGAAAAACAGCGACAGTCCACCTCGATGTTTGACAATTTCGCTCATCTCACCGGGTTGGAGGTCCACAATAGCATTTCGAATTGGCGCGGCGACCTCAGCGGGGTTGATAAGGCCCAGCAGGCCTTCCTTATAGCGCGTCTGGGACTCTGAAATCTCTGTTGCGACACGCTTGAAATCCTCCAGCGAGGCAATATCTTTCCGTGCCTTCTCCATTTCAGTTTTGACAAGCTCGGCCGCTTTTGGATCTTCCGGAAGTATCCGATATATATTTCTTAGTTTCAGCCGAGGCGGTTTTCCAATCCGGTCTTTGTTTTCGTTGTAAAACGCATCGATGTCACTTTCGGTGACGTTTATATCGTCCATGGTCATCTGTGCGAGTACGTTTGCCAGTAGGGCCAATTCATTGGCGTAGATTTCTGGCAAGGCCTGCTGCTCTAATTCCTCGTACACGTCATGACTTTGGTCGCTGAATGAACGCACAACAATTAGTTCGTCTAATGATCTACGTCCTGGTTTCATCTCGGTTGCATACAGCCAGTTTGCATATTCTGCTTGAGTTACCTCGAGTTCCCCCCAGGATGCTAAGACAGTATTCTCAATAGCTGCGCTCTCTGCGTTTGCCGTCGCTGCAATTCCTGCAAAGCAAATAGCAATCAAGTGGATCACGTAACGTTGTCGTCGGCTTACTGTGTCGAATATGGTTTTCATGGTTTTATTGGTGACTTACCCTGATGAAGGACATGATATTGGTTAAGTTCGAGTTCAGGCCAAGGCTCCGAACTTCCGTCTGGCCAAATAATCTTAATGTTATCTATCTGTAGATCTTCTGGTATACCAATTAATACGCGAGGATCCCTGGCAGAAAGATAGCTGCCATCGGTGGCAACGCGCCGCAAAAGTTGGCGGCCAGTGTCCAGGGTTAAAAGTATTTGAGCGCCAAGTGCGTGACGCTTAGATTGGGCAAGAAACAACTCTAAACCGATCCATTGGTTTGTCGTTTGAGTTTCATTCAACAGCAATCGTGCAGGGCCACTATTATTGGTAACCAGAATGTCTGCTAACCCATCATTGTCTAGATCACCAACGGCAATGCCGCGGGATACTTCTTCGCGCGTAAATTCGATCCCAAGGCTAGCGCTTATATCGGTGAATTGCCCGTTGCCCTGATTGTAGAAGAACTGGTTTGGCTGCGCTAGGGGATAGACAGAACCTTGTTTCTCCTGGGCCTCAATGATGCTAACAGCCCCGTTGGCTGCGACCACGTCCATCCAGCCATTATTGTCTGCGTCGATGGCCGCTACTCCAAAACCGGTTGCGGCCAAGCTTGGTGCGCCGAGACCGCTAACGGCAGATGCGTCGGTAAATAGTCCATTGCCATCGTTGCGGTAAAATGTGTTGGTATCTGCTGCTAAGTGCGTCATGTAAAGATCATAGTCACCATCTTCATCCATGTCCTCGGCGACCAGCCCCATAGATGCCTGGGGGCGTCCATCCATAGCCAGGGCGACTCCGCTATACAGCCCAATGTCCTCTACCGCTATGTTTGAACTGGTGCTCTCATTCTTCCATAACTGATTGCGGCGTAGATCATTGGCTACATAAATGTCGATAAGCGCATCATCAGTCAAATGTGCGGCAATTACTGCCAGGCCGCTAGACGGTGATTTGGCTATGCCCGTTATGGTGCTGACATCGACGAATCTGCCGTTTCCGTCGTTCAGCAACAGTTTGTCAGGTTGTCCATTGTAAGACTGTGGTCCACAGTAGTTTGGCTTCCCGCCGCCAGCCGCACACCGTTTATTATTTGTGGTTCGAAAATCGACATAATTCGCGATATAGAGATCCAGCCAGCCGTCCATATTGATATCTGCAAAGGTTGCACTGGTGGACCATCTGTCGTCGTTGGCGTTCGCATAATCGGTCGTGTTTTCAAAGGCTATAGTTCCGCGCTCGCTTACATTTCTCCATAGCTCATTGCTGCCAAAATTAGTCAGATAGAGATCAATCCGGCCATCATTATCATAGTCGCCAGTAATCGCGCCCATGCCATATTCTGTGGCTTGCAGGCCTGAGTCCTCGGTAATGTCGGTAAAAGTTAATTGCCCTGTATGCTGGCCGTCCTTTACTAGATTATTCTGAAACAGTCGGCCAAAGATTCCATCAGTTGGCGGCGCGAACACAGGACTTGGTGCGGTGGCAGGGTCTTCCAGGTGCGCGCCTTGAACCAGAAACACATCAAGGTCGCCGTCGCCGTCAAAATCAGCGAGCGCAGCTCCTGAACCAACGGTTTCCACGAAGTACAAACTACCGGTCATACCATTCCAATGTTGGAATTTAAGCCCGGCTTCCTCTGCAATATCGCGAAAACGAATGCCGTGATTAGAGGTGGCATGATCAGAGGATGCATCATCCGCATAGTCGTGATGAGAGGTTGAATCACAACCCACCAAAAGTAAGAGAATTAAGCAGTAGATAAACGAAATGGAACGCATTGGTTGCTTCGGCATAGTGATTATTGAGAAGTTGTCGATAGCGAAACTGGAAGCTCTTGTTGATTCCAGGGAATAGTGACCATGCGTTCCCGCTGATATTGAACCAAACGACGTCTGGCAATATTTGCAGCTTTCCGGAGGTTTTTAGATTCTAAGGCTCGTAACACGGCTGATTGAATGATCTGTGCATCCTGCATGTTGCCTTGGTAAGCCCTTACCATTGCCATAGTCTCCTGGTTAACCACCGTAGGATCTGCTGCTTCGATGAATGACACATATCCAGGCCATCGACCTGGGTCCTTAATGGCACTGCCATTGGTCGCAACGGTACGTACATACAACATGATTAGCAGCGGGTCTTCAGGAAATCGCTTTAAGCCATCCGTAAGGCTTGTCACAGCATCGACCCAGTTGCCTAACGATAAGTTAAGCGCAGTTGCCCAGAAGTAAGTTTGTGAACCGGGGTTCTCAGTCAAAAGCAATTGACTATACGTTTGCACCGCCAGTACCGCGTTGTTGGATAAACGGTATGCATGAGCTAATCCAAGCTTGGCGGAGGCGTACTCTGGGTCACTATCTAGGGCACGGCTAAAGCTTTCGGTCGCTTCTGCGTAGCGCTTTTGAGACATTCTGATTTCACCCAGCATTGCGTGCGCAGGAGCAAAGTGCTCATCAATTTTTAGCGATTTCTCCAATTCGTAAGTTGCTGGTTGGAGCTTTCCCATTTCTCGCAAAATATTCGCGTAGTTTGCATGTAGTAGCGGGTTGCCTGGATCGGATGTGATCGCTTGCGCAGCTAGGCGTGCCGCTGTTTGCAGGTCACCGCGATTTCTTGCATTGACGCCTTTGCGGGTCAGTGTGCGCGCACTGACATCGAGCTTGGCGAGTTCCTCCAGCCAGGGATTGTTACTAAAGACAACGACATGCCCATTGGTCCCAGAAGCAGCGCTTTCTATAATTGATCTCCCCCTTTCAGTTTCACCAGCATCTATCAGTGCCTTACCTAATAGGTATCTGGTTTCGGTCGAACTGGGTTGTACCTTTAGTAAGTCTTCCAGTAGCGGAATAGCTAAGGATGCTTGATCAGTTGCGATATAGGTCTTTGCCAACCCCAGGTTTGATCGGTTGGGCTCATCGCCGATCGCCAGAGCTTTGGAGAAATGGATTTTTGCATTTGACCAGTCTCCAGACTTTGCAGCCAACTCGCCAAGCTCAATTTGCGGAGCAGCCATTGTATCGGAGAGATTTGCAGCACGCTTAAAGTGCAAAATCGAATTTGCGATGTCGCCATCGTTTCTAGCCAATATCCCCTGGAAGTACGACCATTTGGCCTCAGCGGGATCCAGCGTTTGGGCAATTGCGTATGTGGCTTTGGCACTTTCTATTAAGCCATATGTGTGGTACCAAAGCGCAAGTTGTCCCACCAATTGGCCCAGATCTGCTGAATTGAGCTCCCCTTGGATTTTGGCTTCCTGAATTTTCGAATAGATATCTTTATATTGGAGTTGTACGGCGACATCAAATTGTTCCAGTTCGCTCTGTGACAGGTCTGGGATGTGCGTTTGATAAAGGCGATTTTGCTCGCCACAGCCAGCAACTATCAGCAGGGCAAATGTGACTAAACATTTCAATCTTTTGGAAAGGTGATTCAATTGGTTCTGCATAGAGATAATGCGATTGTACCCTGTGTGATACATTGAAAAGCGTCATGGAAGCGCAAGGCGATT
>CAZVYE010000050.1:0-19577 GCA_964630895.1 uncultured Gammaproteobacteria bacterium
CCAGTGACTTGCGTGTCGCTCATTTCACCAGCCGGCATGTGGTCCGGGCGATAAAAGTTGAACACGGTAGGCGCGCCGAGAGGCGCTTGGTTCATAACGCCTTTGACCCAGCCAAACGATAGCTGACCGCTGGGATGATAGGCATTTAATGCGCGCGAGATATGGGTTAAACGAATCAGCGGTTCGCGCAGTTTTCCAAAGCCATTTGGATCTGTCGCATAACCGTTCAGCGCATGTTGGTCGGTAAGAATGGCTTTGGCCACTGCACCCAGATCACCACGCACGCCGTTGCCGTTATCGTCAAATACCGCGGCAACTCGCGCAACATAGACTGGTGGAGGATTGCTGGTGACCAGACGTTTAATCAACTGCTCTGCGATGAATGGGCCCACATTTGGATGGTTGAACAACGTATCCAATGCAATATCCAGATCGGTTTGCGCCGAGCCATTGGCCGGAACTTCAACTCCGGCAATGATGGTCTTCGCCTGGGTGTCGTGATAATTCTCGCAGGGTTCCATGGGTAGCAGCGGGGCTGGGTCTGGCCATACCCACTCCCACCAAAGGTCGCAGTCCACTACGGTGGAGTAGTTCCAGCCCGTAAAGACGTGGGCCAGCCCTTCGATGTCATCCTGGCCATAGGTTGGAATGGGTTCGCCTGCGGCTAACACCTGCGTGCCGTCCGGGTTGAGTTCGAATAAGCCCACAGAGAAGAGCTGCATAATTTCGCGGGCAAAGTTCTCATCCGGTCGGATGCCCTCTTCCGGGACCGGTTTTTGATTCTGGAACATGGACAGGTAGTGACCCATCATTGGGTTTAGCGTGATGTCTTCCAGCAGGTCGCGATAGTTGCCAAAAGCACCGCGTACGAGGATGTCATAGTACTCCGCCATGGGCACCGCGTAGCCTTCTATGGCTCCGGACTCATCAGAGATCACCAGAATCTGACTCAGCGCAAACGCCATGCGTTGGCGTAGCTGGTCGGGGGCATTGACGGCATGATTCCACCATTGGTCAACGCGGTGACCCTGAAATACATCCAACCCACTATTGGCACGTGCCTCCAGTGGCGGACGGTGTAAAGAAGGTGGCATTGCGAGCTGACGATTTAGCCAGCTGGCAATTCCCCGATCGACCAGATCGTCAATGCTGTCCTCGGTTGGGCCGAAGGTGGCACGGGCCAGAAATGCTGAGGCTTGACCAGGTTCTAGCGCGGGGGTCTCAAAACTATTGGCGAAAATTTGTGCGTGCGCAGGCGGTTGGGCAATGGTGCCAAGCAAGCACAAAATAATCGCAACGTGGAGCAATGTCTTCATCTGTACTGGTCCCTGTTCCAGGCAGACCGTCAAGTTTAGGTATACTGCGGCACCTCAAATGTGATCTGGTTCTCTGTTGTTTAAAATCAAACCTCCGATTGTTCTACTCGTTTTGCCATTGGTCTGGTCCGCTGCCAGCGCAGATGTGGCGGTGCTGGAGCCTGCCCGGGACACGGTTCTATTTCAGGAGGCGGATGAAGAGCTCTCCAACGGCCAGGGGCCCCACCTATTTTCTGGACGCATTGCCACGGGTCAGGCACGCCGAAGCCTGCTTGCGTTCGATCTATCGTCTATTCCTTCTGGTTCTGAGATTAACGGTGCTGTTTTGCGTTTGGAGCAGACTCGAACGGTCAGCCCTGCATTGACTATTGCAGTGCATCGACTTCTCACGCCCTGGGGCGAGGGTGCTTCCAATTCCGGGTCTCCCGGCGGTCGAGGCGATCTGGCACAAACTGGTGATGCTACCTGGCGGTTCTCCCGCTTCCCTTCGGTTGCATGGGCCAATGAGGGTGGGGATTTTGCGCCGCAGGAGTCGGCCAGCGAGCGCTTCTTTGACAATGGCTCCTATGAGATAGCGGGCCAGGGATTGGTTGCAGATGTGCAGCTCTGGCTGGAATCACCAGGCCAGAACTTTGGTTGGATTTTGGTGGGCAATGAGGCCGCCGGCTCGGGCACGGCGAGAAGATTCGAAAGTCGAGAGTCGCTAAATTCTATGGCCCGGCCGAGGTTGATCGTAGATTTTGTTCCACCCGCTGGTTTGGCTAACGCAGTCGCAGTGCCAACGGGTGGTTGGCTTTGGGCTTCGCTGCTGATAGCAACTTTGCTGTCATTTGGATTTGCCCGACTGCAGCGAGATGCATCGCCGGTCTAACCATTTCTGCGAGTTGCCAGGCGCGCAACTTGAAGCGGCGCGCTGGCATTCACACTGTGACTAGCCTCCGCTGGCCAATAGCAGCTAAAGCAGTTCTTGCTCTCCATCTTCCAGCAGCCGATAGAATTGGCCATTTTTTACCAACAGGCCCTCGCTGGAGCGCGGCGGAAAGCTCACTAGATAATCCTGCGGGTGCTTGACGTCAATTGCGTATACCAGGCCATCGTGCAGTTTCGTAACGTTCCCCTGCAGAGTATGGCCAACTACGACATGCTTTGCGCCCACCATGTTAAGCGCGCCTTGAATTTGGTCAGGCGTCAGATCTTCCTTGAAGTAGCCTCTATACCAAGCGGGGCCGGTGGTGCTGGACTGCAGGAAATCACTTTCCGTGGGTGTTTGTTTTGAGAACGCCAGCTGCCGATAGCCAGCGCGAATGGTTTGGTTCATCTCAGCTAAAGTCAGCGACATCTCTGCAAGGTCAGGGTGCAGTCCACCATGTACGAATGCGATGCCGTTGATGACTTCTACTGCGTTCTTACTGGCAAGCCAATCGCCCAATACAGAGTTTGGACCAAGCAGTTCGTCCTGCTGTCGTCCCAACATGCCCGCGATGTAAAAATACTTTTCGTGTGCCGCCTGAAAGTTGCCCTGCAAATTTTTGATCTCGTGATTGCCAATGATGTAGTGCACGTTGCCACCTTGAATGCGGGCAAGCTGTTCAAGACGGTATATGAGCCACAGCACGGGTGTGACTGATGCGCCACGGTCAACGAAATCGCCAACCAGGACGAGGTGACCGTCGCCAAAGGTCCAGTTGAGCTGCTGGTCGATGACCTGATGGTTGATCAAGAACTTTCGCAGCGCATGAAACCCACCCTCGATATCAGAGATGGCAAGCACCGGTCGACCATCGTTGTATGTGTCGGCAGGCGGTTGGTGGCTGGACTTGATGGGCACAGCAAAGCTGGAATCGTCCATTGGATAGTAGGCCTGGACCTGGGTGCTCTTGCCTCTGGTTATGATCTGTTCATCCACAGAAAAGCCTTGGTCAGAGGAGCCCCGCAGCGTTTGAATGGAGAGCATTTCCTCCTGGTAAAACGCATGTACCTCTCCATCTAAGCGATATGCCAGGGGATCTTCATACAGGTGTGCATCGGCACCAATGTAGATACCGAACAGCACCAGCATCATCAGCAATATGGAGAATGTAATAGAGAAGTGTTTGAGGTTGTGGAATATGGTTTTCACGCTACTGGTTTCCTTTCAAATTTACGGGTGCTGGCCTTGAGGACGCGCAAGACGCGCCAGGTTACGTAGCTGATGGCTGCAGCGAGCGCCAACATCACCGGCATAAAGAATCCGCCCAGGGCTTCCTGACTTTGTGGCATATCGGAATTGGCATATCCGATGATGATGCTGTTGCCGTGTTCGGCAATCCAAAGCCCTATCTCTTGTGGGTATAAGAGCTTGGCAACGGCCAAAAGCAACAATGTGCCGGCGATGCCGAATCCAAACAGAGCCATTGCGTAATACAAGCCGCGGCTGGCGCCCCGCTTTACTTTCTGAATGGCATTCAGGCCCCGGGGTGGCGGCGTGCCCTCAACAATGTGGTCCACGTATCCAGCTGCGAGCTCCCTCGCGGGTCCAAGACGTTGCATTGTGGACTCCAGGTTTCCAGCATCGTCGTCCTGTTCCAGCATGTCGTAAATGTGGCTCTCAATTTCCCTGATGACGTCGTTCGCATCTTCTGGTTCCAGGCGGGCCAGATACATCTCCAGCTCTTTGAGGTACTGATGAATGATGTCTCGCTGAGACATTACTTTGCTCCTTTGTTCGGTTTGCCCGTCTTGGCAGTCTCCAACAGGGATTGCACGTCTTGCACGGCAGATTGCCAGCGTGCAGTCAGCTCGCTGAGCTTGTCGCTGCCTTCGTCGGTGAGGTTGTAATACTTGCGTGGCCTTGAATCGCCCTCCTGTATCCATTCGGCAGCGATCAAACCTTCTCGTTTCAGGCGATCGAGCAGTGGATACAAAGTGCCCTCAGTAATACGCATGGTTTCGAACTGATGCAGCCGCTTTAGCAGTGCTAATCCATACAGCGGTGCAGCCTGCAGCGCAGCCAAAATGGCCATCTCCAGCGTTCCCTTTCGAAACTGAACGTCCCACTTATTATTTGGCGGTATCGTGGATGTCATATTTGCCTATGCTTTGCATGATACTATGTAGTACAAGGTATATTTGTAATGCAAGGTTAGGCTAAAGTCAAATGGTTTGTGGTTGGGCAATAGTGAGTTACAGCGCGAGTTTTAAAGGTGCGGTTGGCAATCTGATGGGGCCGTATGGGCAAATTCCCGTGTACCTTGCTGGAAAGCGTTCGAGCATTCGGTAGATCTTCAAAAGCGTGAAGTGCAAACCACCGGTGGCGGTCCGGACCGTTGCTGCGCGGTCAGTCTTGCATAGGGATTTCCTAAGCGTTGGATTGTTGTTTGCTCATAGCTGACTCGGTCCACAGAGCAATTATCGGCCGGTCAGCGTCAGGCGAATACGGGAGTTAGCCCAAATTCAACGAAATTCACAGATTTATCGTCGTACATTGCATGCTCTAACTTGCCCAAGTTTTGCCCACTAGCTACAATTGCGCGGCTAAATGCCGGGCATTTGCATGATCAGAGCGCAAGAGCATGCCAATTCTGGAGCATTATGGCGGCTCACGCTGGTCCCTAATTGTTCCATGAGTGAGCGCGAATGCCGCATTTTTATGTATGGTGCGGCGGCCGGATCACTCGGCCTGGCGGGTATTTTTGCTCTCCAGGGGTTCTGGGTGCCGCTGCCATTTGCGATCCTTGAGCTGTTATTATTAGCCGCTTGTTTTTCCTGGGTTCGCCGGCGAGCGGAGATTCAAGAAGTTATTGAGTTACGACGCGACGGGCTGCTTGTACTAAGAAAGCATGGCCAGGAAGAAGAGACGCGACACAAATTCAACCCTGTTTGGGTTCGTCTGGCCAAGAAGATAGGCAGGACAAAATATGATCTGCCCCGAATGATGTTGTCTGCAGCGGGGCGGACCGTAGAGGTGGGCAGTTTCCTAAATGGCCACGAACGCGAAAGGCTTTTCGCGGAATTAAAGCGCAGATTACAAGAAAAAGATGTCTGGATTCGTTGGGTCCAGAGCCAAAAGGACGATACATGACTGGTTTCGGAATTAGGCCTAAGGGCCGAAAACTCCTGAGTTGGATGCTTGCACCGATAGCGTTGGTTGCAAGTCTGCCGGCAATGGCTGAGTACGAACTAAATATGACCAAAGGTGTGACCCCATTCTCGGATGAGGTGTACCACCTGCATATGACCATTCTCTGGATTTGCGTGGCGATTGGCATAGTGGTCTTTGGAGCGATGTTCTACTCCATGTTCAAACACCGCAAATCGGTTGGGCATAAGGCTGCGCAATTCAGTCACAGCACCAAAGCAGAGATCATCTGGACGATATTGCCTATCGTTATTTTGGTGGTGATGGCGGTACCTGCTACCAAGACGCTAATCAAGATGGAGCAGACTGCGGATTCCGAAATGACCGTGAAGATCACTGGCTATCAGTGGCTGTGGCGGTATGAATATCTGGAAGACGAGGTGAGCTTCTACTCGGCGCTGGATTCCGAGCATGACATGGCGCGTCAGCCCGGTTCTGGTGTAGACGTAACGCAGATCGATAACTATTTGCTGGAAGTGGATAACCCACTGGTGTTGCCCACCAACACGCGAATTCGTTTTCTCATCACGGCCGACGACGTCATCCATTCTTGGTGGGTGCCGGCATTGGGTTGGAAGCGGGACGCGATTCCTGGACTGATGAATGAAGCCTGGACCGAAATTAAGGAACCGGGTGTTTATCGCGGACAATGCGCTGAATTGTGCGGCAAGGACCACGGCTTTATGCCAGTAGTCGTTATTGCCAAGCCAAAAGAAGAATATCTAGCCTGGGTTGCTGAGCAAAAAGGCGACACCATGGTGGCAGATACGGCCGATGCTGAAACAGCAATGGCTGATGACGCCGATCAGGGCTAATTACGGGGAATCCTCATGAGTACTGCAACTGCACATCACGACGATCACGATCATAAGCCCACTGGTTTCTTAGATCGCTGGCTATTTACCACCAACCACAAAGATATCGGTACGCTGTACCTGGTATTTGCGCTGATAATGTTTTTTATCGGCGGTGCCATGGCGCTGATTATTCGGGCCGAGCTGTTCATGCCTGGCTTGCAGGTGGTTGAGCCTGAATTCTTTAACCAAATGACCACCATGCACGCCCTGGTGATGATCTTTGGTGCTGTCATGCCAGCGTTTGTTGGTTTGGCCAACTGGATGATTCCGTTAATGGTAGGCGCGCCTGATATGGCTCTGCCGCGCATGAACAACTGGTCGTTCTGGTTGCTGCCATTCGCATTCTTCATCCTGCTAATGACGCTGTTTATGCCGTCCGGCGGCCCGGCTTCAGGATGGACCTTGTATCCTCCGCTGTCGCTGCAAACTGGTAACGGCTTTGCGTTTGTGATTTTCGCGATCCATATCATGGGTATTTCGTCCATCATGGGCGCTATCAACGTGATTGCTACGATCCTGAACATGCGCGCGCCGGGTATGAACCTTCTGCGCATGCCACTGTTCGTGTGGACCTGGTTGATTACCGCTTTCTTGCTGATCCTGGTTATGCCAGTCCTGGCCGGCGCGGTAACCATGCTGTTGACCGATCGCTTCTTCGACACCAGCTTCTTTAACGCTGCCGGTGGCGGTGATCCGGTGATGTTCCAGCATATCTTCTGGTTCTTCGGTCACCCTGAGGTATACATCATGATTCTGCCAGCGTTTGGTGTGGTCTCCGAGATCATCCCAACGTTCGCTCGCAAGCCGCTGTTTGGCTACGTTTCTATGGTTTACGCAACAGCGTCCATCGCATTTTTGTCATTCATCGTATGGGCGCACCACATGTTTACCGTTGGTATGCCGCTGGGTGGCGAACTCTTCTTTATGTATGCCACGATGGTTATCGCGGTACCCACCGGTGTGAAGGTCTTTAACTGGGTCGCCACCATGTGGAAAGGCGCCATGACGTTCGAAACCCCAATGCTGTTCGCGCTGGGCTTTGTAATTCTATTTACCATCGGCGGATTTTCTGGCCTGATGCTGGCTATTGTTCCGGCTGACTTCAAGTACCACGACACGTATTTTGTGGTGGCGCACTTCCACTATGTACTGGTCACCGGAGCGATATTCTCCATTATGGCTGCAGCTTACTACTGGCTGCCCAAGTGGACCGGCAATATGTACAACGAGAAATTGGGTAAGTGGCACTTTTGGACCAGCGTGGTGAGCGTGAATGTATTGTTCTTCCCGCAGCACTTCTTAGGGCTGGCAGGCATGCCGCGTCGTATTCCTGATTACTCGGTACAGTTTGCTGAGTTCAATATGATTTCTTCTATTGGCGGGTTCGCGTTTGGATTTGCGCAGCTGCTATTTGTCTGGCTCATCATCGACTGTGTATACAAGTCGAAGAAAAAGGCCACTGCACAGGTTTGGGAAGGTGCAAAGGGATTGGAGTGGACGGTTCCCTCCCCGGCTCCTCACCACACGTTCCAGACGCCGCCGGAAATCCACGACGAAGATCTGGCCCACGGTGACGTTGCCCACTAAGGCTCATAGGAAATGGATGTAAGCATGTCAGACGACCGCAAGGATGAAGAGATTCGCCGCCGCCGAAGCGCGGCGCGTCGGACTGCTTTTGGTCTGATTGCTACCGTGGTCCTGGTGTATGCGATGTTCATTATTAGCGGTGTAGTGGGTCAATAGATGTTGCCGAAGAATAAAAAGCTGATCCCGACACTGGCGCTGGTCGCCGTGTGTATGTTCGGTTTTGGATTCGCGCTGGTGCCCTTGTACGACGTGTTCTGCGAAGCGTTGGGCATTCGCTTGGGCGGGGATGGCACGGGTCGAATTGAAACGGCGCAGTCTGAACTTACCCAGCCAGCAGAAGATCGCTGGATTCGCGTGACATTCGACGCCACGGTTGCTCGGGATCTCGACTGGCAGTTTAAGCCTGATGACAAGTCCATCATGGTGAAGGTTGGTGAGCTCACCAAGACCACTTATTGGGCAGAAAATAAAGCCAGCAATTCGATTGTTGGGCACGCGGTACCTAGCGTCGCGCCGTCAGAAGCTTCGATTTATTTTGCCAAAACCGAATGCTTTTGTTTTACCGAACAGATTTTAGCCGCTGGTGAAGGCAAACATATGCCTGTCCAGTTTATTATTGATCCAGAAATTCCGGACAATTTAAAAGTACTTACATTGTCTTATCGCTTTTACGAAAACGAAGAGGCAACCGCGGCTCTGGCTGCACAACAAGAACCACAAGAGGCGGTCGAAAGCCCGTCTTCTAATAAAACGATTTAGTTTAGAGGCATTACATCATGGCACATGCAGCGGGAAGCTACTACGTACCACACGGCACCAAGTGGCCCATCGTCGGTTCCATCGGACTGTTTACCCTGGCAATTACTGCTGGCAATTATTTGAACGGTAACGAAACGGCTGGACCAATGATGCTCGGCGCTGCCGCAATTCTCATTTTCATGATGGTTGGCTGGTTTGGCCAGGTCATCAATGAAAGCGAACGCGGCATGTACAACAAGCAGGTCGACACGTCGTTTCGTATGGGCATGTTCTGGTTTATTGCTTCAGAAGTCATGTTCTTCGCTGCATTCTTCGGCGCGCTGTTCTACGCCCGACAGTTTGTACTGCCCTGGTTGTCTGGCGAGGGTTCTGGTGTTGCCAACGCGCAGTTTCTCTACCCGGGATACGAAGGATCATGGCCAACCAATGGCCCTGGAAACCTTGGCGGGCGATTCGAGACCATTCCTGCGTTTGACTTGCCGCTGATCAACACGCTGATTCTGCTTACCTCAGGCGTTACCGTAACCATGGCGCACCATGCGCTGAAGAAAATGCAGCGCAAGCCGTTGGTGCTTTGGCTATTCGCCACCGTAGCGCTTGGTTTCCTCTTCGTCGTACTTCAGGCGGAGGAGTATATCCACGCGTACAACGATTTGAATTTGACTCTGGGAAGCGGAATCTACGGTTCAACCTTTTTCATGCTCACCGGATTCCACGGGATGCATGTAACGGTTGGCGCTATCATGCTCACCGTGATCATGTTTCGTGCCTGGAAAGGACATTTTACGCCTGAGAATCACTTCGGTTTTGAAGCCGTGGCGTGGTACTGGCACTTTGTAGACGTGGTCTGGCTGGGGCTGTTTGTATTTGTTTACATCCTCTAGGCGGGACATAAATTAGGTTACAAGCGGCGGCCAGCCTCAGGTTTTGGCCGCCGTTTTTTTAGGCATGATTGCCTAAGGATCGCTAGATTTGGGTGGTTCGTATTGCACAGGCTCTGTGCCATGCGGTTCGATAATGCCAGTGGCCATCCCAATCAGCAGCAAGACAAATAAACCGACTGAGAGTCCAACACGCCACGTCAATGCTTTGACTACCCGATCACTTTTTCCTTTGTCCGACATCATGTAGTAAAGGCCCTGGCCTAGACTAAACACAATCACCAGTAAGAACCCGATGATTAACACTTTCTGCCACATAAGCGCGTCGCCCTTTCCTAACTTGTTTACGGCAGCGCATTATAAGGTTTGCAGTCGGTGAAGTCGCGGCACCTTCTATTGCGCTTGTTGCCGATTCTTGCCGCAGCATTATTAATCATGGGTTTCGTTCGGCTGGGGTTTTGGCAATTGGATCGAGCCCAGTTCAAGGAAGAGCTGTTTGAGGCAATTGCACAGTCGGACGCTAATCCTGTACCAATCGATAAGTACCAATCGCTCCCCGACTACACGCGAGTGACTCTGGACGGCACGTTTGTCGACCCAGTGGCGATCTTGCTGGACAATCGCACTCGAGATGGTCAGGTTGGCGTGGAAGTGTTTGCCCTGATTCAGCCTCGTACTGGTGGCCCCAATGTATTGGTAAATCGCGGCTGGCTGGCTGCGCCACAGGATCGTTCTTTGGCGATTGATGTGCCCGCCTTAAAAATCGAAGAGAGCGTCCAGGGCATTTTGGCACCACCACCAGCGGCCGGTATCAAAATGGGAGAGGTGGACTGGACGCTGTCAGAGCCTTATCTAAGAGTGCCGTACATTGATATTGAGGCGCTGGCAAAGGGCAATTCACTTGAATTAGCGCCACAGGTCCTCATGTTGACTGCTGGTGATGCCGCACCGCTGCTGCGCGATTGGCAACCGCAAACAATGACACCGGATAAGCATAGAGGCTATGCCTTCCAGTGGTTTGCGCTTGCAGTTGCGGTATTTATCGTGACCCTTGTTGTACAACTACGTCGTAAAAATAATGCAAGCGAATAAGAAGAATAAGCTCACCATCATCGCTCTGGCCCTACTGTTTGGCTTGCCAGTTATAGCGGCAGTTGTCTTGAATTCCCGCTGGGTGGACTGGCAGCCAGGGGCAGCAAAAAATTATGGCGAATTGATTGCGCCGGTCTTACCGCTGCCTGCTGATCTGCGCGAGGACGTCGAGGAAGGACACTGGCAGTTTGTCTTTGTTGATGATGCGGATGCATGTGGCTCAGACTGTGACAATCAATGGCAAAAGGTCCTGAATATGCACAAGGTCCTGGGCCGCCGTAGCGAATATTTGAACGTGACAAAGGCATCTGAAGTTAATCCCGAATACTCCGGGTGGCTGCGCCGTGCCAGCGCTAACTCCGGAGCCTACATAATTGATCCGTTGGGCAATCTGATGATGCGCTATCCACAGAACATGGATGTAGGAAAGGCGCGCAAAGATCTAGATCGCCTGTTACGCTACAGCAAATTCTATACGGATTCCGAGTCCAACAACCCCTCATGAGCTCTTTGGCCGCACAATATCTAGAACTCACCAAACCCAAAGTGGTGGCATTAATTGTGTTCACTGCAGTGGTTGGTATGTTTCTGGCGACACCTGGAATGGTTGACCCGCTAATCTTATTAACGGGCACAATAGGAATTGGGTTGGCTGCGGGTAGCGCAGCGGCTATCAACCATCTGCTTGATCAGCGCGCCGACGCGAAGATGGTACGGACACGCAACCGACCGCTGGCCACAGGCCGCCTGAAATCCCGGCAGGTCCTGATTTTTGCTTTACTGATCGGAACTGTTGGTCTTGGCTTGCTTTGGTTCCTGGTAAATCCGCTGACCTCGGTGCTCACCCTGTTCGCGCTTATCGGTTATGCCGTTATCTACACGGTCTTCCTGAAGCGCGCGACGCCGCAGAATATCGTCATCGGCGGTTTTGCAGGAGCCGTACCACCATTATTAGGTTGGACTGCGGTAACAGGACAAATTGAGCCTTACGCCTGGCTGCCGGTACTGATCATTTTTGTGTGGACGCCTCCCCACTTTTGGGCGCTGGCCCTGTATCGCAAACACGACTATGCGGCTGTCGACATTCCCATGTTGCCGGTAACCCATGGAGAAGGATTTACCCGTCTTCACATTCTGCTGTATACAATTTTGTTGCTGATTGTGACCCTGCTTCCTTATCTGGTCGGGATGAGCGGCTTGTTCTATCTATCCGGCGCTGTCGTATTGGGCCTTGGCTTTCTGTACTACGCTTATCGACTCTACAAGAGCGATGATCTTGAAATTGCTATGGCAACCTTTAAGTACTCGGTTTGGTATCTGATGGCGATCTTCGCCTTCTTATTGATTGATCATTACCTGCCTACTCCACATCCCCTGTACACAACTTAAGCAATAGCGCGGTAGAATGCGGCCCGCGTTACGTGACGGACAAAATTTGTGAAAGAACATCTAAGAGAACTGATAAACCAGGCGATTCTGGACCTCAAGCGAGAAGGCGTGCTTCCAAGTGAAGTAGAAACAGACGTGGTTGTTGAGCGCACCCGGTCTGCTGAGCATGGTGATTTTTCGTCGAACGTAGCGTTAACGCTGGCCAAACCGGCTAAGCGCAATCCCAAAGAGATTGCAGAGGCAGTCATCGAACGACTCTTGCCGTCAAAGCATGTAGAAAAAGCAGAAACTGCAGGACCAGGATTTATCAATTTTCACCTGACCCGCGCATCTTTGCAGTCGGTAGTTAGCCAGGTATTGCAGGCTGGTGATGCTTACGGCCAAAGCGAAGAAATGGGCGGCGAGAAGGTCACCGTAGAGTTTGTGTCTGCCAACCCTACTGGCCCACTGCATGTGGGTCACGGCCGGGGCGCCGCCTACGGTGCATCGCTATCCAACATTCTGGATGCGGTGGGCTACGATGTATACCGCGAGTACTACGTCAACGATCACGGTCGACAGATGGACATTCTGGCAACCAGTGTTTGGCTTAGATATTTGGAGTTGTGCGGAGTAGCGATTCAGTTTCCTGCCAATGGATATCAGGGCGACTACATTTACGAGATTGCGCGCAAGGTTCGTCAGACTTATGGCGACGACCTGCGGATCAATCCGGCCGAGGTGACCGATGCATTGCCTGCAGACGGCGAGGCAGGCAGCGATGACGCCGAAGAAAAGGCGAAGCGAGAAGCCCATATTGACGCACTCATAGCACGTGCCAAGGAGATTCTGGGTGACGGCTACAAGGTTTGTTTTAACGCCGCCCTGGATGCCATGGTTGACGACATTCGCGAAGATCTGGGTGATTTCAACGTCCTCTACGAGAACTGGTTTAGCGAGCAAGATCTGGCAGCCAGCGGTTCCATTGAGCAGGCGTTCGGCAAGCTGCGCGATGCAGGTCATTTGTATGAGGAAGACGGCGCGACCTTCTTCCGAGCCACCGAGTTTGGTGACGAAAAAGATAGAGTGGTCGTGCGGGAAAACGGTCAAACCACCTATTTCGCGTCAGATATTGCCTATATGTTGAACAAGTTCGAACGGGGCTTTGAAACGGCAATTTACGTACTCGGGGCTGACCACCATGGTTATATCGCGCGGTTGCGTGCTGCAGCCCAGGGCCTGGGCTACGATCCCGACCGGATCGAAATATTGTTAGTCCAGTTTGCGCACCTGTTCCGAGACGGCGAGAAGCTACAGATGTCCACGCGGTCGGGGAAGTTTGTCACGCTGCGAGAACTACGAGAAGAAGTGGGAACCGATGCGGCAAGATTCTTCTATGTCATGCGCAGCCACGATCAGCACTTGGACTTTGATCTGACCCTTGCCAAGTCCCAAAGCAACGACAATCCTGTGTACTACATTCAGTACGCCCATGCGCGCGTCGCCAGTATGTTGCGTAAGGTCGTTGATGAGGGCTGGTCTCATAATGTAGCCATTGGCGAAGCCGCTCTAGACCGACTGACTACCGATCAGGAAATCGCCGTGCTGCGAGCGCTGGCGCAGTATCCCGAGGTGCTGTCTCAGGCGGCACGGAACAGAAGCCCGCACGTGGTTGCTTACTATCTGCGTGACGTGGCGCAAAGTTTTCACGCTTGCTACAACTCCAACAAGGTATTGGTAGATGATGAGGACTTGCGCAATGCCAGGCTCAACCTGGGCACAGCAGTGCAGCAGGTGTTGCGTAATGGATTGAAACTGCTGGGCGTGAGCGCACCGGAACAAATGTAATGAGTCGAAAGTCTGCCAAAACCAAACCATACAAGCGTCAGGCTGTGCGTGGGAATAGCGCCTCAGCAGCACCTATACCAGGCTGGGTCTGGTTGGTCACCGGAATGGTGATGGGCATTGGCCTCATGCTGTTTGTGATGATTGCCGGTTGGGCACCCAAATATGGTGGTAGCGATACGCCAGAAGAACCAAGGCCGCAGTCGGCCAATGCGGCAGATTCCGACGAGTCAAACAGCGGGCCAGACCGCAAGCCGCAATATGATTTCTACACCGTTTTGCCCGAGATGGAAGTGGTCGTTCCAGAAAGTCAGATTGCCGAGCCCGGTCCAACCCGCGCTGATCAACCCGCCGAACGCTATCTGATTCAGGTTGGTTCATTTAGAGAGTCTGCGGATGCTGAGAGGACCAAAGCCCAGTTGGCCTTGCTGGGAGTAGAGGCAAGTATCGTTGCTGTCACTATCAATGACGCTACGTGGCATCGAGTCCGAATTGGTCCTTTTGATGACTTGCGCCAGTTAGATCAGGTTCGCCAGCAGCTGCGCCAGAATGATTTTGATGCCCTGGTACTGAGCGAATCCAGTTAGACAGCCAATTGCCGGCGCGGACCAAAATACTTGTTACCCGCCTTTATGGAAGTTAACATGCAGTTGTGCAGGGTGGTGGGTTCGTTCATTGCGAACCTAACAAGAGGGGCTTTCGTATGAAGCCAAAAAGTAAGATTTTTCGTGAGGTCCACGACGGGCGGCTTTTGGCCATCCGCAACTGGCGCCATCGTAATCAGTCCGAGGACGCGGTGATCGCTGTACCGTTGACCACGGATGAATTTGACCACTATCACAAAAGAAAAGATGACGGCGCGTCTGACGAAGAAATCTTCAATGACTTGTTTCATGAACCCAATGGCGAGCGAGTCGCCATACCTATTACTGATCTGAATAAAGCCCAAATCGTTAAGCTCCTGAATTCCGCATTGCAAACAGAGTTGGCCACGCTGAGCCGCATGTCTCGCGATGATCTGCTCGAGCTACTGCGTAGAATTGGACGGGAAGAAGCCCAGCGAAAAGCCTGGCTGGTCTAAGCACTCCTTCAAGCTAGAAGAAAGTAGTTCCCGCAACATATTGGACGCTAGTATTGCGCGCGCTTGATATATTGCGTTCCACTTCATTACGGGTGGCACCATGCGCACGAGTAATCTAAGGCTTTCTGTACTCTCCTTCGTTCTTCTTACCTCATGCACCTCATTGTTTGCCTACGCAGTAGAAGATATTTCTGCCGCGGTGAATTTGCTAAAACGATCTGCCGCAGCGCACGGCCTAAATGACACCGACGCTGTCCCTGGTGCTCGGTTTAAGATTGATGCTCCAGTTTTAGATTATGGCCAGGGCTTGAATCCTGCTTCACCAACCACTGTCCACGTTTCGGAGTACATTACGTTCGATCTGCAGAACAACCGTATACGCGTTTCCCAGCAATACGATTGGGGAGATACCCAATTTGGCAGCGAGCGTACGCGCCAACTATCCGACCCCGCAGAATGGAATGCATATTTTCGAGAGATCCGGCGCATGCCGCACCTGGTCCTGTACCACGCGCTACAGGCTTCGGCTGACATACGTCCAGTCAACCTGGCTGAGGGACATGTGACAGCGATCGTGGCCGGCAGGACACTGGATATTTTCGTCGACACCGAAACGGGATTAGTTAGGGCAACGAGATTTCCATTTGCCAGCCTAAGATATGGCGATGCCTTTATCGAAACCGTCTATGCGGACTATGACACGACAGCCGAACTCGTCTGGCCCACTAGAGTACGTCAAACCGAGGCTGGCCAAGAGACCTTGAACGCCGAGTTCGAAATATATGAAATATCGTCATTTGATGTGCCACCGCCTCCGCCGGAAGCGCAATCAGAGCGGGCCTCACAGCAGACACCTGAGCGATCAGCCAGGCCAATTGCAGAAGGTATCACCCTGTTCACAGGAGTTGGGGGCCGCGACTACAATGCATTGGTGCTGGAAACAAATCGTGGTCTGGCGGTGATCGAGGCACCAATCTCTGCAGAATCCGGTGCATCCTTAGCGGACAGAATCCACGCTCATTATCCTGCAAACACATCAATTCGATTCTTAATTCCAACCCATCATCACGATGATCACAGCGGTGGCCTGCCGGGTCTGGTGGCGCAAGCAAAGTCAGAACAAGTGACCGTTGTAGCCGCAACCGCAAACCACGCACTATTTTCGCAAATGATCAGCGCGCCCAGAACATTGGCGGGTCTGCCGGATGTTCAAGTCAAATTGAATTTGATAACGCCAGAAAACGCCAAGCTCACCGTAAAGGGCAAAGCGGTAGCAGTGGAGGATATCGGCCCAACAAGTCATGCACAAAATCACCTGATTATCCGCATAGGCGAAGACCAGCCAATCATCTTCCAAGGCGATCTCACCGTATTCGGGCACGATGGATCGGTCGAGCCAGCCCGCAAACAAACCTGTGAGTTTGCCCGAGTACTAGAACAGAAGGGTATAGAAGAGGCCACTATCGTAGGCGCTCATGGCCGTATGGGCACGATGCAGGACTTGCGGCAGGCAGTGGCCCAAAGTCCGGATCTTTGTAGCAACAACTAAAGTTTAGGGCGCGGAACAGTTTCCCTGCGTTGTCCGCGCTTTTCTACCAGGGCTGACATTCAGAAGACTAAACTCATTGGTACGGCTAAGATTCGCCTGCAGCGCCGCCCCGGAATAACTCCAGGGCAGCAAGGCTGCAGTTCTATTCAGGGACAACAGCGGCCAGCTGTTTGATCAATTCTTCAGTCTGCCGGGCCGAGTAGCTAGTGGCCAAAGTGAATTCACTTTCTTCCATACCACTACCGAGCATCATCAGCGTTTTTCCTACCTGCGCAACTTCAAGGCGACCGTGGTTGTGCGCCATAACAAACTGGTCTATGCGACTGCTGAGCTTTTCTCTATCTGACTTATCCAAATGCCTGTCCATATCCAGGCCGGCCCTGGCGGCTTGCAGCAGCTTGTAGGTATAGGTAGGTGATTGCGCAATAAAACTCAGTATATTGCCATGCGCTTGCACTGGCTGGGCCATCAGATATTGCCAGGTGTCCAGTGACTGTTGGTGCAAAATGGCATCGCCATGTAGCATGACATGTTCAATCAAAGGCGAGAAAGTGAGCTCGCCGTTGGAGCTGTTGGTAAGCACAACCAAGCCCTCTTGGGTGGCTGGGTGCACCAGTGCCAGAGTACGTAGACCTGCTTCCCGCCCATCGTGAAACAGCACAGGTCCATGCTGCGTAGCGATTATCCGCCAACCCAGACTAAAGAATTCTGCGGGGTCTTCTTGAGTCATCTGATGTTGTGTCATTTGTTCAAAGGCAGCTGGACTTACACCGGCTCCGCGGGCGGTTGCAGCGACAAACCTGGCATAGTCGGTGATCGTGGTAAACGTGTTTGCCGCGGCATTCGGCCCCCGGCCTTTCCAAACATCGGCCGACAAGGGTTCGCCAGATTCTTCATAGGCGGACACCAGTCTATCCGCAAATTCCGTGTTCCATCCAAACCAGGTTTGGTGCATGCCCAATGGCTCGGTAATGTACTGATTTGCGATTTCAGTCCAGGATTTGCCGGTTGCAGTCTGTGCTGCACGCCGCAAGAACTCATAGCCTTCGCCGGAATACTCCGCCCTGGATCCGGGCTCAAACATAAAAGCCAGCGGCTTTGCGCCCCGCCAGTTGGGTAATCCGCCTTGATGACTAAGCAGAAGCCGCGGGGTGAGCATTTTATGACGCGGGTCGTCGGCTATATCGGGGTCCACCCAGTATTCTGCTACCGGCTGATCTAACTGCAGGAGATCGGCTTCAACCAGGTGCATGATCGTTGTACCAAACAGCGGCTTGGTCAACGACGCAACGTTGAACACGTGGTCTTTGGCAAGCTTTTCGCCGTCGCTCGCCTGTCCAATCGATATGGTCCAGGCTACTTTCCCGGACTCAATTCTTGCCAGCGCAAGGCCGGGAACACGAGCTTGTTCCATCACCTTCTGGGCCATATCCAAGGTATCAGATTTTTCGGCGGAAGCATTCGCCGTCCCGGCAAAAACCAACCAAATAAGTGCTTTCTTCAGGGCAAAGCTTACCCACTGCGTAGTGCGGTTCATCGCAACGCTCCTATCCAATAATTGCTAAGAGTGAGGTCCGTTGGACCCTTTGTGTTTAGCGCATGATGCGATCAAGGACCATGGGCGCGAGGAGTCCTGCCCCAGTGGCAATAAAGACAAGGCCATATGCCAGCGGGTCGTCGGCGCTGATATTGAATAAGCCGACCATGGCTAAGGCCAGGCCCACCAATGCCAGCATAATTCCCCAGACTCCTGCGTTTCGCTCTCGCTGGCGTCGGCCAGTTTCCAGTAGCGCACGAATGACATCTGCGTCGGTCTGTGTCTCGGCGAGCCGCTTGCGCAGGCTAGCGTCGGCGAACGCACGAATTCCAAGCACCGTACACACAGCCAGTACAATGGGAATGGAAATCGCGATAATGTCATACATACAAATACTCCTGATCGCGCACATCAGTGGCGCTCAATAAGGATAGATACGGGATGTACCAATCTGGTTGCAATTTAACGAAAAAAGTTTCGCCCGCTGTTTGCAACCGATTCTCAAGGTAACGTATCTGTATCCGATATGACAGATGATCACACCATTGTTGCCAACGTGCAGGCAGGGAAGCGTGGGGCATTCGAACACCTTGTAGGACAGCACCAGAAGCTCGTGTGGCACATCGTGTATAGAATGACCGGCAACAATGCAGATGCGGAGGAATTGGCACAGGAAACGTTTTTACGCGTCGCACGCACGCTGGGGCAGTTTCGGTTTGAAAGTAAACTGTCAACCTGGATCGGTCGAGTCGCCTACAGCGTAGCTGTGAGATATCTGGAGCGCCGCCGTGTTGAACTGGACGATGCGGCAGATCATGAGCATGCGCCGGATCATGCCACGGATGGTCCCCAGCAAACTACCGCACGCATGCAGACCGCTCAAACCGTCAATCATGCTTTGTCACAACTGCCGCCGTTGCCCCGAACAATAGTTTCGCTCTTCTACCAGGAGGGCTATAAAGTAGCCGAAATTGCGCGCATAACCGGTGTGCCAGACGGTACTGTGAAAAGCCACCTTGCGCGGGCGCGCAAAACCTTGCAAGCGTTGATAAGCAAGGAGGATTTGCTATGAAAAAACCGACGGATAATGACAAGATTGATCAGCACATCGCAGATTTGATGCACCAATCTGACGACCTGCCTGAGCCGCCGCCAGCTTTGACCAAGAATGCTGCAAACCAGCTCCGGCAAGAGCTGCGGCGAGAGCGAAATACCCGCCTGGTGTTCTTCATCACCATAATCATCATGGGTCTTGGTGCACTGATCGCCAGTCTGGCGGTCTTCGATCCAAACTCCGGATTGATTCGCCTTTTGGATACGAAAGTTTCAGGCTTGCTGCTTACTGCAATTGCCGGGGTTCTGATCGGGGGCGTGGTGGGGACCCGGCGCCGATAAAATACATTGCAGACCAGTATTTTTGGCACTGGTTTTGCCACGCTAGAAGCGTAGATTATATATTTGGCATTATTGAGGGAGGGTGCATGATTTTTCTCGATGTTCCTGGCTTCAGCGGTCCCAGAAGCCACAAGTGCCCGCGTTGTGAATACAAAATAGCGGATCAGCTCGTCAAGGAGAGGTTTCGCTGCCT
>CAZVYE010000051.1:0-3994 GCA_964630895.1 uncultured Gammaproteobacteria bacterium
GAGGCTGAAATTCGCTCAGAGGCGGAGGTTGAACGTGACCTAAACCGGCGCCCAGTCCAAACCCTGGCGTTTTTTGGCATCACCGGCGACATGAAAGTGCTCGAACTTATTCCAGGTGGTGGCTGGTACACCAAACTGCTGGCTCCTGCACTGCGGGACAACGGCGAATTGGTGCTTGCAATTGGGACTCGTCGCGTAGAAGAAAATTTACTGGGAGAGCCCGGCTTTGACAAAGTTCGCGTGCTCAGTCCGGAGCTTAATTCAGAGCGCGATGCCGATCGAGGTCAGAACACCTTGGAAGAGTTTTCATTTGGTGAAGATGGGTTCGATGCGGTACTGACATTTCGCAACTATCATAATTTCACGCCTGCAGCACGCGCCCACATGAATAAAGCAACGTTTGATGCACTCAAGCCCGGTGGCATTTACGGCGTAGTTGACCACACTCGCCGCCATATGGAACCGCACTGGAGCGAAAATCGTCGCCGCGTTGATCCAGTGGAGGCAATCAAAGAGATTACCGCCGCAGGCTTTGAGTTTGTCGATTACTCCGATTTGCACTATCGGGCGGACGACGAGCTGCGTTATGAAGTAGGACGCAAGACCGTAACCGGCAACACTGATCGTTTTACCTTGCTGTTTAAGAAGCCTCAGTAAATCTCAAACTTCAGACCGGCGTTGCTCTGCAAGCGCTCCAGCAGAGCATCGCCCATCGCAGCACTTGGCGTCCAAAAACCACCAGATTGCGCAACCGGTCGCTCGTCAAGGGCCAGACAAACGGCGCTTTCACCCAGCATTTTGCTGGTAGAGCCGTAACCAGGATCACGATCCCCACTGACCGCACCGCGAATTACTTCGTTGCCTTCGTTGATGCCAATCAACACCAGTTTGAAGAACCCCTGCTCCCGCTGTTCGGCATTTGGCCCTTCACCTGGGTCGGGCATGAGTTTTTTGACTATGGGTCGTGACAGACTGAAGCTGGACGCTGCGGCAAATGCTCCCAATCCGAGCGCCGTGGTAAGTCCTTTGAAACGGCCGCCCAGACCCTTGCCCGTAACCACTGCTTCGTCGTAGATAAAATCGCGACCGTACGGGTAGTCTTGTATGGCATTTGCCCGATGTACCACCCGAGTGTTGATACCCGCCATAACGAATGGAGCAATCCAGGCTTCCAAATGCGGATCGTAGCTGGAACCACTGTGATTGGGTTGACGAGGTCCAGCTCGCTCATTTATCGGGTTTAAGGCATATGGGTTCTTGACCGCCTTGGCTACTGACTTATCTTTCGCAGCCTCCTCCATGAGGTTAAACATGCTGGCAAACGTGCCGCCGCTTAAACCGCCTTTGGCTGCCTTTACCCTGAGCTTAATCCGGTCCAGCGGCTTACCCCATTGCTGCATGGCATTTTCTTGCAGAAAATACACGCCCATATCGGAGGGGATGGAATCAAAACCGCAGCAGTTCACGATTCGCGCACCGGTAGACTCGGCCTGTTGTTGATGGCGATCTATCATGCGCTGAATCCACTGAGGCTCACCGGCCAAATCTACATACCCCGTGCCAGCAGCCACGCATGCGCCAACTAACTCGTCCCCATAGAGCGCATAGGGGCCCACTGTGGTACAAACGACTTTGGTACGCGCAACCATCGCGTCCAAAGATGGCCTGTCTTTGCTGTCCGCAACAATTACTGGCAGCGAGTCCGGCAGGCCGATTTGATCACGCACCGCTGCCAGTTTATCGGAATTTCTTCCCGCGATAGCCCACTTAACGTCGCCGTCGGCACCATAGCGCTGATGCAAAAATTCTGCGACCAGGCGTCCCGTGAAACCAGTGGCACCCCAGACCACCACATCGAATTCTCGCTGCCCACTGCTCATTGCCCGCTGCCCATTGTTAGTTCCTCCACATTAATGCCCCATCCTACAACCAATCATCTACTGCTGAAAACTGCACGTTTTTATCAAATGCGTATGGAGACTCGCGCGTATGATGGGTTATCTGAACACTTGGGGCACCTTATGAATCGCAGAGAATTTCTAACAACAAGCGGTCTGTTTGTGGGCGCTTTGCCAGTTGCTCAGGCAAACACAGATTCCTTGAGGGTTATTCAAAAATCTATCCCGGCAGATGGCTCAAAGATCCCGGCTATTGGGATGGGTACCTGGCAATCATTTGACGTCTCAGGCGGGTCAGATATAGCTGATCGATGCGCCGTGTTGGCTGCTTTTTTTGCGGCTGGCGGCAGGCTAATTGACTCATCACCGATGTACGGCAGTTCTCCTGATATCTTGTGAAAGTGTCTGCAATCTCTGGAAGTACCCGCGTCGGTATTTACGGCAAGCAAGGTATGGACCCGCGGGAAAGAACAGGGCATTACCCAGATGCTCCAGAACGCTCGGCGGTGGGGCGTAAGCCGCTTTGATCTAATCCAGATTCACAACCTTAAGGATTGGCGCACTCATCTGGACACGCTAATACAGTGGAAGGCCGAAGGAAAAGTGAGATTCATTGGTATCACTACGTCTCATGGTCGCAGCCATTCAGAATTGAAACGGGCGCTACGGGATAGCGCGTTTGACTTCGTGCAGCTGACCTACAATATGAACAATCGAGAGGTTGAGCAGGAATTGTTACCGCTAGCGCAAGAACAGAACATTGCCGTGATCGCCAATCGACCATTTGCCGGTGGCCGACTTTTTTCTCAACTTCAAGGCCGAGCTCTGCCTGCCTGGGCGGCCGAATTTGGAATAGCCAGCTGGGCCCAATATTTTCTCAAGTTTATTATCAGCCATCCTGCGGTGACCTGCGCTATTCCTGCGACCAGCAAGTTTTCCCACATGGTCGACAACATGGGCGCATTGTCAGGTCGACTGCCGGGTTCAGAGGAACGTCAGACCATGTTGGATTTTGTTGCGTAAAAACCGGATCTAGAAAAGAACTGCCCCGCGGGGATGCGGGGCAGGTAGAGCGGCGAGGGTCTCAGGGAGAGTTGGGGGTATGGGGTGTTGCAGACCCTCGCACCAGGGACCTACTTGGCACTTACTCGGGCATAATCACAGAATCGATCACGTGAATCACACCGTTGGACGCATTCACATCCGTTTTGATTACTTTGGCGTTATCTACCATCACTGTTTTGCCATCGAGAGTGATGTCGACATCTTGACCGTTTACAGTGGTGGCGCTGTCTAGCCCAACCACTGCAGAGGCTGGAACTTCCTGGGCAACGACGTGATAAGTCAGGATGCTGACCAGCTTATCTTTGTTTTCCGGCTGCAGCAGCGACTCTACGGTTCCGTCTGGGAGCTTGGCAAACGCTGCATCAGTCGGAGCAAATACCGTGAAAGGACCATCGCTTTTTAGCGTATCTACCAAGCCTGCAGCTTCTAGTGCTGCCGCCAGGGTGGTGAAACTGCCATTTGCGACAGCTACGTCAACGATATCGTCTGACATCTTTTTGCTGCTGTTATAGCTACCTGCAGTAGCGATTCCGGCAGTCATGACAGCGGCGGCCGCTGCTGAAAGTGCTAATTTTGACATTTCCTAAACTCCATTTGAATAACAATTGGGACGCTAATAGTTATTCAGGAGCGCGCAAAAACATGTCTACGAATAATGAATATTCTGTGAAGGTGACCGCTGAGATGGCCGGCGTCATTCCGTCTACTCTCAGAACCTGGGAACGACGCTACAACATCGTTCAGCCGGACACATCCAGTGGACAACGACGTTACACGGATCAACAAGTTGAGAAACTACGCCTGGTGCAACTGTTGATTGAAAACGGACACCGTATTGGCGATATCGCAAATCTGGATGTGCCCCAGTTGCAGCGGTTAGTCGAACGGGTTGATGAGACTACTCGGAGGTTCAGTGCGCAGATTCTGGAAGCATTGGATCAGTACGATCTGCGAGCTCTGGACGCCGCGCTAGATCGTTGTATGGCACAGGCTGATTTACGACGCTCAGCGGAATTAGTCTTTGTAAAAGT
>CAZVYE010000051.1:4094-19532 GCA_964630895.1 uncultured Gammaproteobacteria bacterium
CTGATCGAACTGGCCGAAGCCTTACCAAAGGGTACGCTGCTGTTAGCAGGTGGGCGGGGCATCGCCAAGGTAAAAGCCGAAAACGTACCCAGCCATGTTTTACTGGCCACAAGCCTAAGTGAAATGCCAAGAATGCTCGCTGCATCTGAGGTACGAATGAACTAGGCGCTTGGCAATGGCCAACTCGCTGGTATAGTCCTTGCCTCGCCAAGCCATTAGAGCCAACGAATGATTACTGCAAGCCTTTTGAGTCTAGCCATGCTAACACCAACCAAAACTCTGGAACTCGAGCGCATTTTTGACAGCCCAAATCTGTCGGGGCCGTCCCCAACCGCAGTCAAAATAGCCCCTGACGGATCTCGCGTTACATTCTTGCGTGGCAAAGACTCCGACCAAAACGTGCAAGATTTGTGGGAATTTAACGTGGCGTCTGGCGAAGTTCGAAGGCTCGTCGACTCCCGCGCGTTGGTGCCAGAGGAAGGGGAACTTTCGGACGAAGAGAAGGCTCGCAGAGAGCGACAACGACTAGCCGGTCTGAGCGGCATTATCGAATACTTGTGGGCTCCAGACGCGGCGGGATTATTGTTTCCTCTGGGTGGAGACCTGCACTGGTACGACCTGAAAACCAATCAGGCGCGACAGCTTACCGACGACGACGAATTTGAAACCGATCCCAAAGTGTCGCCGCAGGGCTCATACGTTGCCTTTGTTAAGAATCAAGACCTGCAGGTTATCAATCTGAGCTCAGGGCAGGTCAAAGCGCTGACCAACGATGGTGACGGCACCATCAAGAACGGCATGGCAGAGTTTATCGCGCAAGAGGAGATGGACCGAGACACGGGTTACTGGTGGTCGCCAGATGATAGTCAAATTGCTTTTCTACAGATAGACGAAAGCCCCGTAGAAATCGCAGAGCGACATGAAATTAATGCCGCTGGCATTACGGTGGTTCGTCAACGTTACCCGTATACAGGTACTCCCAACATCACCTACAAGCTGGGCGTGGTTGACGTGGCTTCCGGCTCCATTCGCTGGCTGGATATTGGGGACAACAAGGACATCTATATTCCGCGAGTCAACTGGCTGCCTGACAGCAAACAGTTGGCTGTGCAACGACAAACTCGCGATCAGCAGACTTTAGATTTGATGTTTTTTGATACCCAAACAGGGAAGCATCGAAAAATTTTGCAAGAACGCTCCAATACCTGGATCAATCTGCACAAAGATCTACACTTTTTATCCGATGCCAATGGTTTCGTATGGACATCTGAGCGCGATGGCTTTCGGCATGTTTATCACTATGGACTTAACGGTGAGTTGATCAGGCAAGTCACTACCGGCGACTGGCAGGTAGACGAGATTGAGGCGGTTTCAGAAGGACAAATTTACTTTACTGGCACCAAAGACAGTTGGACAGAGAAACACCTGTATCGGGTGGCGTTGAGTGGCGGCGACGTGGAGCGCGTTACCAAACGGGCCGGATCCCACGATGTAGTCATGGCAGACGACGCCAGCGTCTATGTGGATACCTTTTCGTCGCGCCAGCAGCCACCACAGGTGTCACTGCATAATGCAGCTGGCAAACGCCTTACCTGGTTATTGGAAAACGATATCGACGCAGATCATCCCTATGCACCATATCTTGCGGCGCACCTTCCCAATGAGTTTGGCACGTTGCAGGCAGAGGATGGTCAGATGCTTCAGTATCGTATGGTCAAGCCACGCAATTTTGACCCCAGTAAAAAATACCCTGTGCTCGTCCACGTCTATGGCGGCCCAGGCGTACAGATGGCGGATGACCGCTGGGATCGCCGCACGCTAATAGAACAGTATGCGGCCCAACAAGGCTACCTTGTTTTCGTTTTAGACAATCGCGGTAGCAAGCGGCGTGGAACCAGGTTTGAGAATCCCATTTATCGATCCATGGGCATTCCGGAAGTTAAAGACCAAGCCGTTGGCGTTGAGTATTTACGCACCCTGGATTTTGTAGACCCGGACCGCGTGGGTGTTTTTGGTTGGAGCTATGGCGGCTATATGGCGTTAATGACGGTGATGCAGCGTCCTGACCTGTTCTCGGCATCGGTTTCCGGTGCTCCGGTGACAGACTGGTCACTGTATGACACTCATTACACCGAACGCTACATGTCGACGCCGCAAGACAATGCTGATGGGTATGCAGCTGGGAATGTTTTGAGCTATGCCAACCAACTCGAAGACCCCCTCTTGATCATCCACGGGATGGCCGATGACAATGTGCTGTTCACGCATTCCACCAAGCTGTTCTCCGAGCTGCAATCTGAGAACAAGCTATTCGACATAATGACGTACCCCGGTGCCAAGCATCGCATTACCGGCCAGGCCAATGAAACCCATTTGTACCGGACAATATTCGCGTTCTTGGATCGTCACTTGCGCCGCTAGGCGCAAGGCCTCACAAGGGTCGGCGCTTAGTTATCCGACCCCAAGTGGCCAAGCAACAGCCGCGCGGCGACCGCTCGGTCAAGCGACTTCGGATCGTTCATTCGCATAGCTGCGCTCGGCAAACTGTTTAAAGTTTTCCATATATTTTCGCGTTTGTTTTCGAAATGCCCCAGGCATCAGCCAAGTCATGATCTTCATGAATCCCTTGCAGTGGAATTCATTCTCGGCGGTCCACCGGGTTGTACCTTGGTCGACCGCTTCAAACTGATTTGCCATACGATTTTTCACGCCATCAGCTTCATAGTTTCCCGAAAAACGCTCTGGTAAATCGCGGTCAGTGATAGTTTCGATCATCTCCACCCGCCGCTTACCCATCTGATAAACCAGTCTGGAACGCGCTCCGACTTGACCTTTATCGCCGCTTTCATGTTCAAAACTCACCAGCTCAGGTTGCCATTGATATAGATTTTCCGAACTATCAAAGTAACGAACCACGTGATCCCGCGGAACTGCAATTTCGATTGCCTCAGTGTATTTCAAAGTGACCCCTCCCAGAGTTCACGCCATAATAGACGAAATTCAGCAGATTCTCAGGAGTCATAGCAATGAAAAACCCAAGCCTCGCTAATCGCTTATCAGCACTGTTTTTGCTCGTTGGTGTGCTTAGCTGCATGGTTGTGACACCGCTATTTGCGCAGTCCACTGTTTATCTCGTTCGCCATGCAGAGAAACAACCCGGACATGACCCCGAGTTAACTAATGATGGCAAAAGCCGTGCACAAGCATTGATGCGAATGTTGGGCGCGGCAGGTATTGAACACATTTACAGCACCGATACAAAGCGAACGCTTCAAACTGCCGCACCACTGGCCGCCCACTGTGACTTGGAAGTGAAAATCTACGATTACAAGGAGCTAGCTGCTCTGGCCGAAACGATCCGTACCAACCCAGGGACTTATCTTGTTGTTGGCCATAGCAACACGACACCGGAGATGGTGGCCGCCCTTGGGGGCATCCCTGGAACGCCAATCAGCGAATCCGAATATGATCGTCTGTATCAAGTGATAATTGACGACGACAACGCCACAACAACGCTCTTCCACATGCCATAAAAGCTTTCAGCCACATTCAACAGGGGCGGGTCGCCTCAAGCATCAATGGAATTAGTATTCGCTACTGTGGCGTTATGTTTATTGCTGTTTTATTCAACAGCGATTTCTGCAAATCAATTGAAAATCAAAAGCCTGTATGGCTCATCAGGTAATCCCTGAAGGGCTTGCGTTGCAGGCTGCAAGCCCGCGTGGTCCAATGCAATGGTCGGGCAAATCACGATGGCAGCCAATATGGGCACCAAAATCAGCACTGCTCTGGCCTTATTGGTCCTGGGCCTTCAGACGGCGGTAGCGAGCCGTGTACCTGATGCTATTGCTCGACCAATGTTCCTCAGTCCCCACGCAACACCCATTGTGCTGCATGAATCGCACGTATTTGTGGCAAATACGCCAGCAGACAGCGTCGATGTTATTGACCGACAAACCGCTACACTGATCCAACGCATCCATACCGGCATCGACCCAGTCAGTCTTGCCATTCGCCCTGATGGCAGCGAGCTGTGGGCGACCAATCACATTTCGGATTCTGTCAGCGTAATCGACATTAATCCCTCGAGTCCGACGTATTTTCAGGTAACCGCCACAGTTCAGGACATTGATCCTGTCTCCAGAGCCACGCGATTTGACGAGCCGGTAGGTATAGCCTTTGCCAACAATGACAAAGCCTACGTCGCGCTGTCTTCGGAAAACCAGATTGCCGTTGTCGATACCAACACCTATGAAGTGATTAAACATCTCGACATTCCGGCACAAGACCCGCGCGCCATTGCCGTCCATGGCAACAAGCTATTTGTTTTACCTTTTGAGTCGAACAATCAGACTCAGCTCTCGGGCTGCACAGGCCCCGTGGATGGAGACCTGTGTACGTTTGATGCACTCCAGCACTCAGTGCTCAACAACAATGTGCTTTCGCAATTTACTGTTGTGGATATCGTCCGCAATCCCCGAGTGCCCGACAAGGATTTGTTCGTGTTCGACACGGAATCGGACCAACTTTTAGAGGTCGTGGACACCATCGGCACCCTGCTCTACGGTTTGGCTGTGGACGCAACGGGTCGGGTATTTGTCACGCTTACCGAAGCGCGTAACGACGCCAACGGCCGCGCCGGCACATTGGGCGATGGCCTTGCACAAATGGAGAACCGGCCGTTTCTAAATCAAATCGCGCGGATCGACTGCACAAACGGATGTCAGCGCCCGGATCTGCTGCAACTCGAACCGCTTCCGCCGCTGCATCCAGATCCTGGTAAGGCTTTGGCAACGCCCTATGCAATCACCATCAGCCAGGACAACGCCACGATCGTTGCCAGCGCGGCGTCATCCAACATAGTTTTCACCATGGATGCCAACACCGGGCAGATACTGGGTCGAGTCGCCGTAGACGAAGTGCCGCGAGGCCTGGCCCTGGAGTCCGGTCCAAGCGGCTTACCGACACGTGCCTGGGTATTGAGTGCAGCGGCAAACTCAGTTGCGGTAATTGATTTGGCAGATATCGCGACACCCGTGCTACAAAACGCCGTAGCGTTGCCAGATCCCACCGATGCTTTGGTCAAACGGGGGCGTATAGCGTTTAACAACGCGCAGGCGTCCACTACTCAGACTTTTGCCTGCGAAAGCTGTCATCCGGATGGGCATACCGATCAATTGCTGTGGGTCCTCAATACGCCGATGTGCGATTTGCCAGGCTGCGACCAGATCGTACCGAGAATCACCATGCCGGTTCGGGGGCTGCGCGACACCTGGCCGTTCCATTGGGATGGCATTCCAGGCGACCCTTATGGCGGCATTAACTCCGCCAGCATCAACGCTTCAGTGCTACCAAATTGTGATCAGAACATTCCACAAAGCTGCACCAGAAACCTAGTCGATGGGAGTTTGGCAGGCACCATGTGTCAGGTCGGCACATGTCCAACCAACCAGGAAGGAAAGCCCGGCGCTCTGAGCGCGGACGACCGAAACGCCATGGCTGAGTTTCTGCTCAACGTACCCTATCCGCCGGCGCAGCGAAGAAGCTTTGACAATCAACTCTCTGTGCAGGCACAGGACGGCTTTCGTTTGTTTCATATCGATGGCGATTTGCAGCCCCAACCCAACGTGTGTGGGGATTGCCATCGCATGCCTTTTTGGATCAGCACCAATTCCCCTGGCACCGGGATGGATGCTCCAACCTGGCGCGGAGCTTATGATCGCTGGCTGATTTTGCCCCAGGGACGACTCAATATAATAGACTTCAATTTCTTTAGCCCCATCGCCCAGCAGGGGCTGCCGGAGCAACGAGTATGGCGGCTGACATGGGGCGGTCGTTCTCGCTTCGACCCGGTCTGGAACATGGTTACCGAAGGCAGCACCGGGCACGATGGCGCTTTTGCGAGACAGGTTACGTTGAACCGGGACACCAGCCAGGCCGTTGATACAATCGAGTTACTAAGTGCACTGGAAACTGCTGACGAAAATGCGGCAGTTGTACTACAGGCCAATGGTGTACTTATTGAAGACCAGATGCAGACACCCATCACGCTGCAATACGAACGCGGCATCTATTTTGACGTTGGTGACGTGGATCAGACTTTCACCTCCGAGGTGCTGCAACTTATGGCAAGTAAGGGCCAGTTTATGGGCACGCATACTGCCTACCTTGGAGAGGCTGCTAATTCTCCGCAACCGGCAATTTGGGCACCGGGTCCACTACATGCACAGGTCGGTCGGCAACGATTTCCGATTATGTCATCGGAAAGGACCATGCAATTTAGTGGGCGTCACATTCAGGCCGGTGCCACCCTCTATGTAGATGGCAAGCGCACGACGGGGCAAATTCGATGTGCTAACGGCATGTTGCCCAATTGCGTTGCAGAGGTAGTTGTTGTTGAACTCGCCAGTCTGCCCGATCCGGTTGGCATGCACTTCCTGCAGGTACAAAACCCCAGAGGTCAGATGAGCAATGACTTCATTTTTCATACACAGACGAGCAGCTCGGTCGTGCCAGATTACGACCTGAGTGGCACTTGGTATGACGTCAACCAACCAGGACATGGGTTGTTTGTAGAGCATCTTGCTGGTGATTCTGATCGTCTGAATATCTATTGGTATGTCTACCAGGACGGCGCCCCAGTCTGGTTAACCGGTGTGGGCAATTTAGAAGATGGGCGAGTTATCGTGGACTTGTTTATTACCAGCGGTGGCGATTTTGCGACTCGATTTGAATCCGACCAGGTGGCACTCATCCCCTGGGGATCAGTGCAAATGGAGTTTCCCAATAACCACCGAGCGAGCATGCGCTGGAAAAGCAGTATTGACGGGTTCGGCGTTAATGAACTCAATCTGCAGCGACTAAGCGCCGTAGCCAATAATCCTACTGCATGTAGCAGTGGCAGCTACTTCAATCCTCACCAGCCTGGTCAGGGATTTGCAGCACAAGTGATTAATAGTGGGGGCCAGGACGAACTGTTGCTTAGCTGGTATACGTACTTGGACGGGAATCAAATTTGGCTGCTTGGCCAGGGCCCTCTTGCCAATGGGGTTGCGGAGGTATCCATGCAGCAATTTTATGGTGCGGATTTTCCACCTCGCTTTGAGGCATCTACAGTTTCCAGCCAGAACTGGGGCTCTATGCGGTTTGAGTTTACCGACGAGAATGCTGCTGAGGCCGCCTGGGTTAGCGAGCAACCAGGCTTTGACTCCGGCACTATGGACCTGGCTCGGCTGACCACGTTAGCGGGGAGAAACTGCAATCCAGACGCCTGACTTTGCGATTCTCGTGCAACTTCAGGCCAGCCGTTCTTTTAACTCTTTGCGGTAAGTTCGGCTCACCGGAATAGTGGTTTGGTCCGTAAGTTCAAGTTGCGCGTCTCCAGTGTCAAAAGGTGTTATCTGGGTCACCCGATCCATATTTACAATCGCCGATCGATGCACTCGCAAGAAGCCTTCGTTGGCCAGTCGATTCTCTATTCTGGTCATGGTGTCTCGCATTGGGTAAATCCGGTTTCCCACGTGTAGGTTGACGTAATTTCCAGACGCCTCAACCCAATCAATATCATCAATTCGAACCAAGAATTCTCGTCCCAGCTTTTTCACCAGAAACCGGTCGTTTACCGGCTGCGGCTCAGTTTCCTCTTTGCCCTCTTCCAGGAAACCCGCTTCACCCTGCATTCGCCGCAGCGCGAAACGATACAAATAAATTACCGCCAGCAATCCCCAGTAGCTGCGAAAGTCCTTGAGATACTCGTAAAGAAACTCTCTGCCTATGGGGCCAAACTCGTAGGACCCACCCACATAGTGATAAACCACTTTCCGAATGCCGACCATAAGCATGACGTGCAAGGCAGCGAACATAACCGTTGCCAGCATATGCGCACCGAAGTGCTTTTTGAGACTGCCGCGCTCGAGTGTAAAGCGCCGATCAAACCAGAGAATCGCGGGAATCAGCAGCAATATCACCAAAGACGAAGATCCTTCCCAGACCACCGGCTCCCAGCGCAGGTAGTCGCTCCCACTACGGTCCATCTCCAGCCAGATGACCCATACATTGGCCACCAGGTTGATCAAGGTCATAACAACC
This sequence comes from uncultured Gammaproteobacteria bacterium, assembly GCA_964630895.1. Classification (GTDB taxonomy): domain Bacteria; phylum Pseudomonadota; class Gammaproteobacteria; order Xanthomonadales; family SZUA-38; genus CAZVYE01. The sequence continues at coordinate 12,183 of CAZVYE010000051.1, forward strand.
CAGAACGCAATCTCGTACCAACGCCTTTGGCGCATGTAGGCTTCTAAAGTCATTGCCCATTGTATGCAAAATTGTGGGTCCCACCACTCAATCGTTCGTCACCGTCCTCCGCGGCTGGTCACAAAACCGCCCCTATTGGTCACTCTGGGCTGGCTGGTCGCGTGAATTAACAGCAACGATAGGGTCAGACTACTTACACAGGCATTTGAAAATGACCCCTTCAACCAACGGTGGCAGACGCCATGACATCGACGCTTTGAGAGCCATCGCTTTCGGCATTTTGATTCTGTACCACGTGGGCATGTACTACGTGAGTTGGGGCTGGCATATAAAATCGGCCCACCCGGCCCACTGGCTCGAGCCGCTGATGATATTGGTCAACCAATGGCGCATGCCACTGATATTCTTTATCTCTGGTTTGGCTGTAACGTTTATGCTTGGCCAGTCCAAGGAGCTTCGCATGCCTGCAAGCCGCTTTGCCTGGCTGCGCATCAAACGACTGCTTTGGCCACTCGTATTCGGCATGCTCGTAGTCATACCACCGCAGGCTTATATCGAAGCGCTATCCAATAACGCTTTCGCCGGAAACTATTTGGATTTCCTAATTGCCTATTTTACTTTCCAGCCATGGCCAGAAGGTGCCTTTGCTGGCTCTGATCCAGGCATAACCTGGATGCACCTCTGGTACCTGCCCTATTTGCTGTTCTATACCTTGGTTTATGCCTTGGTAGCGCGACTTGCTGCTAGTCCACTCACCCAGCTGCGTACGTGGTGGAACCATCGCGGATCTTTAGGTTTACTTGCTTTGCCAGTTTTGGGCCTGTTGCCACTGGGCCTGTTTCTGTTCCCTGTGTTCCCCTATATCAGCCATGACTTTGCCACTGACTGGTATGCCCATGCCATGTACGGATTGTTTTTCCTGCTGGGGGCTCTGACGGGCAAATCGACAGCCATCTGGTCGAAATTTGCTCAGATTAGAAAACCGGCACTGTTCAGTGCGGCAGCAACTTATCTTCTAGTCCTGTTTCGCAACGCATTTCAAGCCGATGACGCAGGAATTGTGATTGACATCGCCAGCACTATTTTGACTTACACCAATCGCTGGATTTGGATCGTGGCGTTGTTGGGTTGGTCATATCACCTGCTCAATCGCCCCATGCCATGGTTAGCTTATGCAAACAAAGCGGTATATCCCTGGTATATCCTGCATCAAACCATCATCATCGTGGTGGCCTGGCAATTGGCAAAACTCCCACTTGGCGGCTTTTTAGAACCCGTGGCATTGGTGGCGCTAACAATTGCCGGTTGCGCTGCCGGAACGTGGATAATCGAACGCAGCGGAAATTTTATAAAGTCAGCCTTTGGAATGAAGACTGCCATCAAGACTCACAACATGCCTGCAGCGATCAGCAATACAGCCACGGTTAAATAATGCCGTTGGTTATGGCCTTAAGGACTGCCTGGGTCCGATCCCGGGCGTCCAGCTTCTGGAGTATCACTGAAACGCGATTTTTGATGGTTCCTTCGGCCTTGTGCAGTCGCTCGGCGATCTGGCGGTTGGACAGCCCGGACGACATAAGACGCAGTATGGCAAGCTCTTTGTCATCCAATGCGTCGACGAAGGATTCCGGCCTTGGTAAATCCGCGTGGCCGCGCACTGCGGTCAAGGCCTGGGGTTCTAGTATGGTCTTGCCCGCCCGCACCGCGTCGATGGCCGCAAACAACGCATCGGGCTCGATATCCTTGAGCACAAATCCATTCGCGCCCGCCTCAGTGGCCCGCTTAAAAAGCGCATCATCGGCAAACGTTGTGAGCAGCAATACCGGAAGGCGATTTGCGCCCTGACGCAAGGTCCTTACCACGCCAATTCCATCCAGCTTTGGCATGCGAATGTCACAAAGCACAATATCGACTTCGGCACTTATCAGTTCATCGAGCAAGGCCCTACCGTCGGCGGCTTCTACACACACCTGATACCCTGGCTGAGATTCCAACAATGCCCGCAGACCGGTGCGAATCAAAGCTTGGTCGTCGGCCAGAGCAATGCGCGTCTGCTCAGTCAATTAGGAGCTCCTACGCTGGCCCGGATCATCGTGCCGGATTTCCCGTGCCTGGTGACGTCCAACCCGCCACCCAAGCTTTCCACTCGCTCTCGCATGCCGCGTATTCCATGACCCTCAGCCAGTGGTTTGATGCTATGACCGTTATCGCAAACTTCCAGCACGAAACTGTCTTCCTGCTTATCTAAGACGATATCACAGCGTGTAGCCTCGGCATGCCGCACCACATTGGTGATTGCTTCTCTGGCAACTGCCAAAATGGTTTCGGCAATCGCAATGTCTTCCACGACGACCTTATCGGAAACCTTGATGCGAAATATTGGCTGATCAAACGGGCTCGATAGCTGCTCTAGCGCAGCATGAATGTCCAAAGGGTCGTGCTGACGCATATTGCCGACCAGCGCTCGAATGTCTTCCAGCAGCGAAGTAGACATCTCCAGGCATGCGTCCAGGCGCGCCCGATCTGATCCATTACTGGCTTCGCGCAGTTGGCGCAGGTTGAGCTTCAAGGCAGTCAAGGTATGCCCGGCCACATCATGCAGTTCTCGGGACACCCGCAGACGCTCGCGGTCACGGGCCGACGACTCAAGCAACGACCGCGTGGCAAGCAGTTCAGCATTAGTTGCTGCCAGGCGATTTCGCGCTTCACTGACCTGGATACCGTAATGAGCAATCAGCAGCGTGAACATCTGAAAGCACGCGTAAAGCGCAGTGTTAAGCAACGCGCCGGTCCAACTGTGCTGAGCAAAATGCCACAGAATCAGCACCTGACTTATGTCGATCATCACCGCACCCAGCACGGCACCACGTAGACCGAAAATATAGGGCAGCTGTGCCACCAATACGATATTCAGTATTTGTCCGGTGGAGGAGCGGTCAAAACTAATAAAAACTCCCGCTGCAACCGCCTGAATCAGCAAATTGATCAGCTGCAGGCGCTTCGTCCTGAACCTGTCCAACAGCAAGCTAAATACCAGGAAAACCGCTGCACTGGCGTGCATGGCGATGCGATCATCAATCCAGGCCAGGCCTTTAGGCAAAGCCAGGACACCCACATACCAAACCAGCCCTACCGTAATTACGCCGGCCCACCATAGTGATGGCAAGGACTGTGCTGCCTGTTCTCGCTTGTACCACTTTTTCATAGCGATATTGTGCCCGATTCACCAGGTAATAAAACGCGGGATAGCGAAAAAGTGACTTTGGTCACTTCGAGTCATGACCGCTTGGGGCGTTGTGGGGCAATGGTTTAGGAGACCATGGTGCTGCCTTAAAGTGGAACAGACCAATGGAATACCTATTCAACAGTATCATCTTCGTTCATGTCATCGCCGGCAGCATCGGCCTTGCCAGCTTCTGGGTCCCAGTGTTTGCACGTAAAACAAAGGGCGTTCACACACGGTTCGGAAAGATTTTTGCCTATGGAATGTTCTTAACCGGCGCATCGGCAGCGGTGGCTGCACTGCTGACTCTTGCCGACCCCCTTGGAACACACCCGGATGTACCATCACGATACGAAATGGGGTTACGTGCCATCAATGGGCTGATGCTTTTGTATTTGGCAGCCATCACGTTTTCCAGCGCCTTCAACGGCCTGCGGGCCGCGCAGCTAAAAACCAAATTTGGTGGGCATAGGGAGAAAACCGACATCATGTTAAAGATCACCGGCTTTGGACTAGCAGTGACAGTTTTGATAGTGGGTTTAAAGCTCAACTCCATGCTTATGGTAGGCCTCAGTGCTATCGGACTTCTTGGTATCCCCAGTGACCTGGTCGCGATTTGGCGCAAGCCTAAAACACCGCGTGAATGGATGTATCAGCATATGGGAGCCATGTTGGGGACGGGTATCGCGGCCCATACCGCTTTTCTAGTGTTCGGTATGGGTCGATTTGTCGATTCCAGCCTAAGTGGCGAGCCTCTAGTGTGGCTGGCTCCGACCATTATTGGAGTGCCCGCTATTTTTGTCTGGACCAAACTGAAACGACGCGAGCACGCCAGGCAAATGGCCAGTCAGAGCGCCAGACAGTCGGCGGCTGGTAACACCCCCACAAATCCCGTAGAGGCTACGCTATGACTGGAAATTTCAAATTGGCTACACTGGTCGCCTTGTTCATGTTCGCTACCACGCTCCGTGCACAGATAGACGACAATGCGATGGAGGCTTTACTTGATGCTGGCGATACCGACCAGGTTACCGCTCAAATGGAGGGCTTGCTGGCCAAGTCTGATGACAATGCCTCGGCCCATTATTGGTTGGCGCGGGCGTCTCTGGCCGAGCTTGATGATGCCTCGGTTTTCCGCCAGCCGTTTTTGGCGCGCTCAGCAAAGTCTCATCTGGAAGCGGCCCTGGCGATCGAACCAGACCATATCCAAGCGCTAGAGGCTCTTACCCATTACATGATTCAGGCACCTGCAATAGCGGGTGGCTCCATCAAATCTGCTCGGACCTACGCGGACCGGGTCCAATCACTGAGCGCAGCACGCGGGCTTTGGCTACACGCCGCCATTGCCGAAGCTGACGAAGACCACGCTACCGCAAATACTCTGAAGCGCGAAGCGTTGGCCGCTCAAGAGTGGCAATGGGACCGACAATATCAATTGGTTGTGCACGCGGTTCATCACCAATTGACCAATGCGCCTGCGGTGTTGGAGGAAGCTCGCAAAAGCGTCGTGCAATTTAGTGACGACAAACGTGTCCACGCTAGTTTGCTCGACTATCAATTGGGCAAGTATGCAGCAACCACGGGAAATGTACTGGCCTTAGGTCACGCCGCCCTAAGCAGGTATCTGCAGTCCACCCCTGGGGAAGATGACCCCGGCTTAGAGTGGGCTCAGTTTCGGCTGGCTCAAATTGAACGGCAGCAAGGTCTCGCAGACCAGGCGCATCGCCGTCTGGCGGCTCTCGCGAAGACTCACATTCCAACCGACTTAGCTTACGCGCTTAAAGATGAGCGGCGTTGGTTTTACTAGCGCCACCTCCGACTTAATACATTTACACCAACCAGCCCTGGATTAGCATGGCGACGGGCAAAAAAATGCCGGAGACTAAGCTCCGGCTAAGGGGGTGGGGAGGGTCTAACAAATTCGTTGATTAATCGTCCGCTAGTTCCAGCTCTCGGAGATGAACTTCGCCGATACCTGCACGAAAGTCAGTGATGTATTCCTGCTCGAGTTGCTGATAGTAAAGTGGTCCGGACATCTCCCAGACATAACCGCTAGGATCTGAAACCTGAATGCGAACCGCACCATTCTGGCCGGTACGCGAACCAGTGGTTTCGCGTTTTTGCTTACGCATCCATTCCTCGCGGCGCTCAAGAGCCACCAGGTCGCCATATTCTTCTTGCAAGTGTTCTACAACACGCTTAGCTCTTTTCTTTTCTGCATCCTTGAGCTGTGCGTAAACATCGTCGCGCAAGCGTACTGCTTCCGGCTCGCCCTGCGAGGCTGCGAGAACTGCCCACGCGTAGCCCTTTACCCAGTCACTCTCAACGCCAGCGCCTTTGAGATACATCATGGCTAGCGTGGTCTGTGCCGCTTTGTTGCCATATTCCGCGGCTCGTTCAAAATTCTTTACTGCATCTTTGTGGAAGCCGTCTTCCAGATTGTTGGTTGCACGCGCCAGTTCTTTATTATCTGGCGTAGGAAACACAATTTCTTTCGCGCTTGCAGCCGTCATTGCACTGGCTGACACTAAAGCAACCAGTCCAAGTGCAACCCGAGTTGTAAGTTTGGTCATCTTAGGCATTTCTGCACACTCCCTGAGGTAATAATCGGTCGTCCCGACTTGATCCAATGTGGCTCTATTTAAGCTCGAATGCTGCTGCCCCAGACAGTACCAATGGTCATTGGGTGACTTATGACCTAATAAAAATCGGCTTACACGAAGTGATTGCGACTACTACGATATAATGAAGAAAAACACCTAACATACAGCTAAATGCGCTCATCTGCAGTTAACGTCCGCTATTTTACGAAAATTTCCCATTCTCTTCATGCCATGTGTGGCACTATAGTCGGGTACTTAGGAAGAAAACTAAAGCAAAAGGAGAATGCTAAATGGCAACTTTCGAAATTAAAGATACTTTCGGTGACAAGTATCAATTTGAACTGAAAACTGCGAATGGTGAAACCATGTTGACCAGTGGCAAGTACGAATCAAAGGCAAGCGCAGAATCTGGCATTGAGTCAGTGCGCAATTACGCCACCGACGATGAACGCTATGAAACCGAGAAAAGTCTGTTCGGCAGCCACAGTTTCGAACTGAAGGCGAGCAACGGCCAAAGTCTTGGTACCAGCGAATCGTATAAGACTGAAGAGTCACTGAATCGTGGAATTGCCAACTTCAAAAAAGCCGCTGTAAGCGCGGAAGTGGAAGATACCACTTCTTAAAAATGCTTTCTTAGAGAAGCAACAGGCAAGAGCACTGCTGGGTTTGGGTGCAACATTTCCCAAGTCCGGCTGATAAAACGCCCAATCCGTTTGGATTTGGGCGTTTTGTTGTTCTACGCTACTGGGAACTCACTGCGGGAACTTCGCGGGCACACCCAGAGTCCGTATACTGCGCACACAATGAATTCCAACACAGGTTAAAGAATGAATTACAAAGTCGTCTGGGCAATCGCGATTGCCGCTCCCCTATTCCTGGCTGCATGCAGCGAAGAACCAGAAGCCACAACGGATAAGCCTTCCGTAGAACCCATCGATCCACCGACGACAGAAACGCCTGCCGCAGCGAGCCAATACCAAGTCCCAGAGAATGCGGTTGCACTCATCGTACCGAACGCAGACTTCGAAGCACCGTTTACCGACGTCGGCGGATGGCGTCAACAGCAGCACGTAGGCGAGCCCGCGTACACTATGGATCTTGACGCTGAAGCCGCTACCAGCGGACAGCAGAGCTTCCGCATGACTCGCATTGCGCCACAGGTCTACGGGTGGCTTAATCAAAAGATCGACTTGAAGGATGCGGCAGGCAAAACACTGGTTATCCGCGCAGACATGAAAAGTAGTGGCGTTGGACCATCCGGCTGGGTCATGGTGGTCAATTTTCTGGGCGCTACCAACCGGATTCTCAAGCAAGTCCGATCCGATAAAGTTACCGGCGATACCGATTGGCACGAAGTCGTTATTTCCCACCCCGTACCGAAAGCCACCGCAGTTATTAACCTAGGCCCAATGCTGTTGGATGAAGGCACTGGCTGGGTAGATAACGTGGAGGTTTTTTTAGTCGATAAGCAATAGACAGGCCTTTGCCACAACTTGCAACATTTCATCTCTGTTGTAGTAGTTG
>CAZVYE010000052.1:0-5873 GCA_964630895.1 uncultured Gammaproteobacteria bacterium
CCGGTTATTGGGCGCTTCAGCAAAGCCTCTCAGTCAGCGCAATTCACACGAACGCTCGCCATACTTACTTCCAGCTCGGTGCCGCTGCTGGACGGCTTGCGGTTGTCCCAGGGCGTAGTAACCAACCTTCCCATGCGACGCGCAATAGCGGATGCGGCGGCGAAAGTCCGAGAGGGCGGAGAACTGCATCGCGCGCTCAACAACAGCCGGTACTTTCCGCCGTTGGTGGTCCGATTGATTGCGGTCGGGGAGTCTGGCGGCACACTGGACGAAATGCTGGATCGCGCTGCCTCAAATCAAGAGCGTGACGTGGATACCACCCTGGCCGTCATCATGGGTATTCTGGAACCCGCGTTGATTTTGCTGGTGGGCGGCGCGGTGTTGTTTATCGTGCTGGCAATCCTGTTGCCCATATTCGAGATGAATAATCTGATCCGATGATTCGCTGCGAGCATCTTGTAAAGCGCTTTCCTGGCGGGCAATCTGCGCTCGCCGGTCTCAATTTTGAGATGGCCGATGACGAGATGGTTTTTCTAACCGGCCATTCCGGTGCGGGCAAGAGTACCTTGCTGCGAATTTTGGGCACATTAGACAAGCCAACGCGAGGGCGAGTCACGTTTAACAACGTAGAGCTCGGCCGGCTGAAAAACCGGCAGTTGCCCAAGATCAGGCGTGATATCGGCATGATATTCCAGGATCATCGCCTGCTGATGGATCGTAGTGTGTTTGACAATGTGGCTTTGCCGCTGGTCATATCAGGCTATCGGCGGCATGAGATTCGGCATCGCGTTCGCGCTGCTTTAGATCTGGTAAGCCTGGCTAAACATGAGAAAAAGTACCCGGTAGCGCTGTCCAGCGGTGAACAGCAGCGCGTTGGCATTGCACGCGCCATTGTAACCCGGCCAGCGCTGCTGCTGGCAGACGAGCCCACGGGGAATCTGGATCCCGAGCTATCCGCCGAAATTATGCAGCTGTTCTGCGCGCTCAACGAGACCGGCTTGTCGCTGATGGTAGCCAGTCACGATTTGCATTTGGTCAAACGGTTGCGAAAGCGCGTCTTGGTGCTGGCACACGGTGAATTGATCGATGACTTTCGTCCACTGCATGGAGATGCCCATCCATGACCGGAGCATCCCAAACTCGATCACCTCGTATGACGCCAATGCGCGCCTGGGTGGACCATCACGCCTTTACAGCGCTGTCGAGTCTTGGGCGTATGTGGAAACGTCCGATAACCCACTTGTTAACGGTGGTGGTGATCGCCATTGCCTTGGCGCTACCCGCCGGATTCTTGTCGGGCCTGAAGATGCTGGCGGATCTGGTTGAGCCGCTAAACGTGGCCAGCGATATCTCGGTGTTTATGGAACCCCAAGTTACTGTGGAACAGGTTACGCTGGCTGAAAGCACCATTGCCGATTGGCCTGAAGTAGCGGGCGTGCGAGTCATTGATCCGGAGCAGGCGCTGGCCGAGTTTCAGGTCCACTACGCGCTGGGTGAAGCGCTCGGCGATCTGCCGGAAAATCCTCTGCCGTATACCTTGGTGGTGTCGCCAAAAGAAAGTGCTCAAACCCAAGCGGGCACAGCAGCATTGGCCGATCGCATGCAGCAAATCCCTGGGGTTGAGCTGGCGCGCGTGGATTTGCAGTGGCTGGCCCGTTTCAATGCCATTCTAGACTCCAGTTGGCGCGTTGTGCTCGTCATTGCAACGCTGCTGGTATTAGGCGTTGTACTCATTGTTGGGAACACCATTCGATTGGCGGTCGAGAACCGACGCGAAGAAATTGCGGTGACCAAACAGCTTGGCGCTACCAGCGGATTTGTGCGGCGTCCCTTCCTGTACGAGGGATTTTGGTTTGGCCTGCTGGGCGGGCTGCTGGGATGGTTGATGCTGGTAGTAGCCGCCGCATTTATCTGGCCGGCGTTGGGACAGTTGGCCCAGTTATACTCAGTGGTTCCAGAGAATACGTATTCCATGGGGCTACTGCTACTTGTATTACCGGTCTTCGGCGCGATGATCGGATTGTTGGGGGCAGGAATCGTCGTTGGCCATCAGCTGCGACGGATACAGCCGAGATGATGCAGGCAGATTATTGTGCTGCACAGTTCACCGCAATCTACCCTGGTTGGAGCAAGTGATGATGCTCCGCTACTATTTTGTTCAGAAGATTCAAGAATCGGTTGCTAATATTGGCTCCCGACATCGCTTTATGGTTTACTCCGCAACATGAGTGGGGCATTTGATAGCAGCAAACCCAGAATCCTGGTCGTCGATCATTCCAAGGTTACGCGCCGTTTGATTTGCAAGACGGTTGGAGACAGCCTGCCCGAGGCAGAAGTGTTGGACTGTGGGTCGGGTGAAGAGGCACGCAAGATTTGCGAAGAAGGGGTGATCGATCTGGTCACCACGTCGCTTTCATTACCTGACATGGACGGCATGAGCCTGGCGCGAGACGTGCGCGAACAATCGCCGCAGCGTTATATACCCATCATCGTAATCTCTGGCGAAGTGCAGGATCGCCTAGAACGCCGCGATTTTAGTGACGATGTCACCGACTATTTCGATAAGTCTTTAGGATTCAAGGCATTGGGTGCCTTCGTAAAGAATTATGTGATGCCAGACACCAGTGTGACCGGCAAGGTTCTGTATGTGGAAGACAGCCGCGTAGTGGCGCTGGCAACGCGCCGTATGATGGAAAACAATGGGCTGGAAGTGGATCACACGGTGACTGTGGAAGAAGCTTTGGAGATCCTAAAGTCTGACCTGGAAAAAGGTACCCAGACCGAGCTGGATTTGATCCTCACGGATGTCTATCTAAAAGGTGGATTAACGGGCAAAGAGCTACTGCAGGAAGTACGCGACACCATCGGTTTGACGCGACGCCAGATGCCTATTTTGGTGATGACTGGCGACGACAATCGCAAGAACCAAACCGAGCTGCTACGAGCAGGCGCTAATGATCTGGTGGAAAAACCCATCGACGAAAAATTACTTATCAACAAGCTGCGCTTCCAGCTCCAGTTGGCGCGCGGAGTCCAGTAATGGGCGCTGAGTCAGCGCCGCTGCCTTCCAGCTGGATGGCGGTTCTTGGCGATGAATTTGACCAGCCTTACATGCAAGAGCTGCGAGCTTTTCTGAAAGCCCGCAAGTCGCAGGGCGCCACAATTTATCCCCCTTCTGACGCGATTTTCAATGCGTTTAATGCCACGCCCTTTGATCAGGTGAAAGTGGTTATATTGGGTCAGGATCCCTATCACGGCCCGGGTCAGGCTCACGGACTGTGTTTCTCCGTTCAGGACGGCACTCCGCCACCGCCTTCTCTTGTCAATATCTACAAAGAGCAAGCAAGCGATCTGGGTGTTTCTCAGTCTGGATCAGGCGATCTAAGCCCTTGGGCGCGCCAGGGTGTGCTGCTTTTAAACGCCGTCCTGACAGTCGAGCATGGTCAAGCTGCATCGCATCAAGGCAAGGGCTGGGAGAAGTTTACGGATGCGGCGGTGGCAGCCTTGAATGCCCATCGCCAGGGATTAGTGTTCCTGCTTTGGGGCAGCAGCGCACAGAAAAAAGGCGCGATAGTAGACGCCGCACGACATCACGTGCTCAAGGCACCGCACCCATCGCCGCTTTCCGCACATCGCGGTTTTTTTGGCTGTCGCCATTTCTCCAAAACCAATGCACTGCTGGTCAAAGCCGGCAAAGTGCCCATCGATTGGCGTATCTAGGGATACACATTCGGCATTTAATCCAGGTTTCGCAAGTCTACGAAAGAACCGCTTTCCAGCGCATCTAGCCTAGGTAAAGCTGCCAGGATGTTGTCTGCTGCTTCGCGGGGACCAGGCATGGCTTGGGTGTTACGCGCCGCCACAAGCTTCTGGACGGAAGGATACTCCTGTGTGTCTACGTCTTCGCAAAGATAGTCTTGCATTCCCGTATCAACCAGCCCCGGCGCTAGCGCGATAAGCTTGCTTGCAGGCATCTCATGGGCGTAAAGCTGCATAAGCATGTTCAAAGTCGCCTTAGACAGTGCGTATCCACCCCAACCTTTGTTGCCCCGGACCGCGGCGCCGGATGAAATGGCAATTACCTGGGAGACATGGATTTTCTCGCTGATACACCAGTCCAGAATTACCTTGTTGGCCCAAACGTTAGTGGTCATGATGTCCCGTAGCTGTGCAATTGAGGTTTCTTGCATCAAAGCGATCTCTCCCAGCACTCCCGCATTGAGATACACTGCATCCAGCGTCCCGACATCGGACAGCAATTTCTCCAGCACGTTCGGGATTTGATCTAGCTCGTCGAGATCGCCAGTCACCTGAGAGAAGTGACCGTGGTCAAGCGGTGCTCTACTGCGGCTGATTCCATAAACACGATTTCCTGCATCCAAATAAGCCTGAGCGAGGCCCAAGCCCAAACCACGACTCACGCCGGTAATCAGTATGTTTTGCATATTAGGCATTTGTTTCCTGGTGGAGTAGGGGTGAGCAGTTTAACCACTCGTTTTGGACGCTGCCAAGCTGGGGTACCATAGAATGCGTCATTCATGCTGTAGGAGCTGTCATGACCACCCTTGTTCACTGCTGGAAGTGTGATCACGCCAATACTAACGTCATTCTACCCTTGTCCAGACGGGAAGAATGCGAAGCGTGCCAGGCGGAACTGCACGTATGCAGACAATGCAAGCACTTTGCACCGCATACCAGCAGTCAGTGTACGGAAGATCGAGCAGAGCCACCCAACGACAAAACCCGCGCAAACTTTTGTGACTACTTCAGCCTCGAAACAAATCCGCGGCAGGATGACAAATCTGAGCAGGAGTCAGCATTGTCACAGCTGAATGCGTTGTTTGGAGAGGGCGAAGAAGAGCCTACCGAACCAAAACCAAACCCGTTAGACGATTTATTCAAATAAGCCGCCAAGCTGGCGGGAAATCTTCGTGCTTGCGTTGTTAGGGGAGCAAGGGTGTCCGTGCCACTTCTTTACTTAACGCAAGAAAGCGGCCCGTCACTCTTCGTTGGATTGTAGATCAATAGAGTGCACAGGAGTGAGCAGAATGAATAAATTACCTGGCGACGACGGTCGCATCTACCTAACTGACGGCGGGCTGGAAACCGAGCTGGTTTTTCATGATGGACGTGAACTACCTTGTTTTGCTGCATTTGACCTGCTGGCCCACGAGGAAGGCAGGGAGCGTCTGGAGCGGTACTTGTCCCAGTACCTGGATACGGCGGCCGAGCGTGGCTTAAGCTTCGTGTTGGAAACGCCAACGTGGCGGGCGAGTTCAGATTGGGGAGCCGCGTTGGGATACGACCAAAGAAGTCTGGACCGAGTGAACCAGCAGGCGGTCACCATGATGCAGCGGTTGCGCGATCGCTATGCCCCACTAGGTGTCCATGCGGTAATTTCCGGCAATATCGGTCCCAGAGGTGACGGTTACGTTGCAGCGGAGAAAATGACCGTCGAAGCGGCCAGGAATTATCACCGCGCTCAAGTTAGCTGCTTTGCCAAATCGGCGGTGGACCTGGTATCCGCGTTCACGATTAACTACGTAGAGGAAGCGATAGGAATCGTCCAAGCGGCCCGCGACTGCCGTGTTCCGGTTGTCATATCTTTTACCGTAGAAACGGACGGACGATTGCCTTCCGGAGACGATTTGGTTGATGCCATTATTTGGACCGATCGAGCAACAGACGGCTATCCCAGCTATTACATGATCAACTGTGCTCACCCAAATCATTTCTCACACCTGTTTGAAGGGCAATCAGGAGCTTGGATGAGCCGCATAAAGGGCGTCCGGGCGAACGCGTCCTGTAAGAGTCATGCTGAACTGGATGCTGCTACCGAACTGGATGATGGTAATCCCACAGAACTAGCAATA
>CAZVYE010000052.1:5883-19487 GCA_964630895.1 uncultured Gammaproteobacteria bacterium
AACTGTTACCCGAACTCAAAGTGTTCGGAGGCTGTTGCGGCACAGACCATCGCCATGTAGGTGCGATTGCAGCAGCGCTTTAACCAAGACCAAAAATAGAAAGCCACCGGACTGAGCCGGTGGCTTGTGGGGTATCCCTATCTAGGACAGGGTTGCTTGAGCTCGCAATCCCTAGCAAGCGCCGAGTCGCTGCACATCGTGTGCCGGTACGAATTTGGGGGAGGTGCGGTACCAGCACGTGCAACGCCACTCAAACAAGCGAGCATTATCGCTATTTTCAGTGCTTTGTAAACATGGCTGAAGTCATGGTCCGAAACGCAAACCCAAGGGCTGCTAACAAGACTCGCGACTGGCCCGCGCCTGACACATACGCAACAGTTCGGCTGCCGCCAGGGCGTCGTCCAGGGCACGATGATGGTTGTCTAGTCTTACGTCCAGTTCCCGGCACAGATGGCCCAAAGAGTAGGACGATAGCTTCGGAAAATACTTGCGCGCCTGACGCACCGTGCATAATTTGGGCATGCGCAAATCTAGCTCTAATCGTGTTAGTTCAGCTCGCACAAATCCGTAGTCAAAATTAACATTGTGGGCCACAAATACAGCGCCGGAAAGTCGCTGCAAAAGCTGTTGGGCAATGGCGTCAAAAGTGGGTGCGTCCGCCACCATCTTGTCGTCAATGCCGGTAATTTTCGTGATGTGACGAGGAATGTGCCGCTGTGGGTTAATTAACGAGCTCCATTGATCGACGATTTCACCTCCTTGCACGAGTACCACGGCAATTTCCGTAATACGGTGATTCGCGGAGCGCCCACCGGTGGTCTCCACGTCAATCACCGCATAGACCTGGTTCGGGTCTGTAATCCACTGGACTTGCGTAATTTCGACACTAAAACCGGCTTGCTGCAGCAGTCTTAGCCGCGCCAGCTGATTTCTTCTCAGCTGGTCGCCGGGTGCTTTTACCTCCTCAAAGCGCAATGCATTGCCCTCAAGCACCATAAGGTCCGGAAAGCCGTCCTTATGAGCAAGATAGTCTTGCACCATTCTTTGCATCACCTTTGCAACGGCTCCCGCAGGAGCATGGCGCAATAAGATGGACAATTCATCCAACAGTTGGTCATGCCAAGAGAAAACGCCATTAGGTTGATCAAAGTGCTGAGCCACTTGAGCGGCCAAAAACCGGATAGCAGATTCGGGCTGATCCAAGAGCTTAAGCTTTTGGGTAACAAGCTCGCTGTGCAGCTGACCAAATGAGCCGTCACGAATAGACTGAGGCAGGCGATCAAATTCTGTGACTGCGCCAGCAATCTGGGGCGTAAATAACTCCTCCCAGAACAGAATGCCAAACAACGCCCGCCACAGCGTGTTTTCAACAAACCAGGTTTGAATCTCAGCTGCCGCATATTGTTGTGCGACTCCCTGTTCTGCCTGACCCAGCCAGCTTTCATCTAGCGTCACGCTGCGACTGGCGTCGCGTAGCATTTTGGTGACCAGTGAAACCCGTTTGGATTGAAACTTGAGCCGATAGAAATCTTCCGCGAACAAGGCCAGTTCGTCTGTCGCAGGATCTTCCAGAATGTCCTCAAGTTTGCGTTCTACCTGTTCGCGGTAGCCTGTGGCATACATCTCTCGCGCCCACTTTTCGATAGCCTTGGGATGCTCGCTATGTTCTAAAGTCTGTAAGGCTAGCTCGCGGTGGGTGGCTAAGCTGCTAAGCCCAAGCCGCTGCAAGTACAGGTCACGCCGCTCTTGCGCCACGGCACCAATGGCAGCCGGCAGATACTTGACGTCTGCCAGCAGTCGGGAAAGCTCATTGCAGTCACACTGTGTAACCTGCTCAGCCAGACGTGCGTGGAAAAACGCGGATTGGGCCTCGGCAATGTCAGCAAACCGGGCTGCGTTACCCGCCGGATCACTGCCTTGTGTTCTTCGGGTCCGCATGACTCCCAAATCACGCAACGAGAACTGTTTCAGCTGACCGCGGCAATGGCCAAAAAATAGATAGAGCAGATAGTCCAGATGGTGATCGGTGTTGCGCACCAGCCACTGTTGGCTTAGCAACTGCGACTGATAGACTTCAAAGTCTAGCTGCGTTCCAAGTGATGTTATCCATACTGATTTTCGTGCACTTTTGGTAGGTGACTTCTCGCGAGCACCACCCAAGGAAATGAGTTCAGCTTTGGTGTGTGCGCTTAGAATGTGCGGCCAATCCGGTTCGGTTACGCCACGCGCGAAACCTGTTTTTACCAACACGTCTATGGCAATACCTGTATCGGGGATCTCTTGATAATGCAGCGTGTTGCGACGGATGTAGGGGGTGGCGCGATTTACCATTCGGACCCACAGACATTGCGCAGAAAATTCAAGATCACGATAGGTCTGGATAAATTCGTGATGTTCAGGCGCCAGCAGGTGGCGACATTGCGATATGACAGCCTGCAGAAACTCTTCGAAATGATCTCGATAGTATGTGGTAGGCAAAACTTTTGCGTACGCGGCAGGCATGCCGATATTTTACTGAGTATTTGTACAGTATCCAGTCGCAAGCGATAGACGTGATGGTCGGTGGCTAGCAGTCTTTATCAACACCCAGCAGTTGGGTCAGGCGAGTAACGTCGATCTCGCCTTGGGTGGTGGCGTCGATGGCATATTGGATACGCGCTCTGTCGCAAGAGGTACGTTCAAACGTCAGTGATCCAGCTGGCTGCAGCACAACTTCGTCTGGATCAAATGCCGCACCAAATTCGGTACCAACCGGGCGGTCCAGTGAAACGGTGAATCCATCCGCTTCGCTCAGGCCGGTGCCGATATACCAAAGCGGTTCGCCATTCTCATCGTAGCTGAACCAAACCACGAGAATTCGGCCGTCTGGCAGAGCCTGTACTACCCAACCTTCGCCCGGATGATCCGGATCAAACCAGGAGCCAGACCAGTGTGCGCTCGCCAGGCCAGTTTCGCCCGTGGAATTGCAGTCCGTGCCATCCAGGCGAGTCAGACGGACTATACTTTGATCGCGCCTGTTGTCGCTGCCTGGGTTTTCTCCGGTACTGCCATCGGTACAGTCCGCAAAAGTAAAGTCCATTGATGTGAATTCTGAAAGCACAATGTCGCTGGGGGCAAAATCGCCGCCCAAGCGTCCGCCGCGCGCCTCGAGAAATTGTGCAACGTGAAATCCAAAGTCTGTAATGCGCCCCTCGCCAATAAGCCACAGCTGATCACCAGATTGCTGGGCTGTGGGGAAAGTGAACCAATAAACGTTGACTCGATACTGGTCGAGAACCTCGACCAACCAGCCTTCACCCGATCGATTGGGGTCAAACCATGCACCGCTGATACCTTGGTCGACTTCCTGTTCCGACAAATTTCGCGATGCAAATCGGTCTTCAAATGTGCCTATTGTTTGATCTTCGGTGATGCGGCAGGGGCCTTCTGCTGCATCAGCAGCCAGCAAGGCTTCACAGTCTGCCTGCATGTCCGAGGCTGACGGTTTGCTGCCATTGTTGGTCCATTCAAGCAGCGCATTCCAGCCTGCGTGGACCTCGGCTTCGCCAAAATCGCAGTGGGAGCCCGGATCCTCTTCTACCACCGCCGCTGCAAGTTGTGCAGGTGGCACCGCCCGCTGATACTCGCCTAAATTCTCCAGCCAGACCAAATCGTCTTTATCCGTATTCAGGGCGACAATTTTTGTATTGCCAACATCCCCACTGGGGGTGTCGTGTCGGCGCAGATAAAAACGATCCAGTGGGTTTGATTGAACTCGCGCGATGTTCTCATTGATCTCTGGATCGGCGTAAACGACCTGGGAGTTATCTACCGCAGAACCTAGATCCAGTTTTTCTGGGTCGTGATACAAGTCGGACAGCACAAGGGTCGCATAGCCCATGTTGACGAGAAAAAATTCTTCGCTCATGTTGCTAAGTGCAAGCAACCTTTCTAAACGTGCTTGCTCGTCGCTGCTGCGTAGTATTTCTGGCACAGCGATCCCGGTGCAGGCATTGATGGCAAACCCCACGGACCCAACTGCGATTTCGTTCAAGTCTTGTTCTAGAAAAATCTCGTCTAGCAAGAAGGGGTAGCCTTCGGCGCCCCCCGGTAATTCGGCACCGCTGACATCATCACAAACAACGTCATACGCGAGACGCAGATCCAAAGCGAAATCCCAGACTCTGGTGCCGCCGAGCACGCCGCATAGCGGCAGCGCACCAACGATATTCAATCGTGGGTCTTCGGTGATCTGCGCTGTGGTCAGCCCACCCATTGAGCCCCCGTAAAAGTAGAGCGGTTGTTCGGAGCCAAATTCCTCGCGGAAGATAGTGACAAGGTCAACGTTGTCATCAGCGCTTTTAAACAGTGCCCAGCCACCCTGGGACAGACCGCTCGCCGCAACGGCAAACCCCTGATCTAAATGGAGTTGTTCTAAGGGCCCCAGATCGGGATCGGTCTCCACAAAGGAGCGAAACCCGCGATTGAATACCACCAACCCATCGCCCGGTTCCCAGGATTCTGGTGTCACTATCCGATAGGTGGCACCTGCATTGGTCATCCCCATAAGCTCAGCCGAATGCGCCGGCAGGCAAAGGCATAGTGCGATAAACCAGAGTAATTTGGGCAAGAATTTATTCATGGGCTTATTGTTGTTGGTTTGTCCAATTTTGACGAGTCTGCCTCACTGCGAATGTGCAAAGTGTTAATTCGGCTTGCAGCGTACAAGGCGACCATCCACTATCTGCTCTTTATTGTAATGTGCGATGGATGAATGAAGGCGAGTACGTTCAGATTAATGCTCAATCTTTGGCCTCCTTTTCTGGCCAGTGGTATCCGTGTGGTCGAGTTGACGGAAGATTATTCGTCCACGCGCGTGCGCTTGCGAAAATACTGGTTCAACCAAAATTACGTCGGAACACATTTCGGCGGCAGCCTGTATGCCATGACCGACCCTTTTCTGGTCCTGTTGGGTATCCATCGTCTGGGCAAAGAATTCCGGGTCTGGGATAAAGCAGCGCATATTGAGTTTATCAAGGCGACCAAGGCCGATGTTTATACGCAATTTAGTATGGACGATGCATTGGTTGCGCGCATCAAATCAGAGGCGGCGGATGGCCGCCCCTGGCTTGAGTGGTTTGAAGTTGAGGTAACCACCGATGACGGTGAAGTGGTTGCCCGGGTTAAGAAACAGCTATACGTGCGTCGGAAACGGCGCTTCCTGGATGCCCAGCCGTAGCTGCTGGCGTGCACATGTTTAGCTCAGCGGCGAGATGTGCCGCGCCTGTTTGTCGGCATACGTTGCTCGGCGGACGATCATCCAGGTACCGATCACAAATGCCGGTCAGCCGCACCAGCACCTGTCGTATCGCCAGAATACGGCGCTTGTCTTTTTTGCACAGCGCCTGGTAAAGCTGCCGGCTTGTCCAGGCAGCCATTTTGAGAATGTCTTCATGCATGGCTTTGTCCTCTTGTGGGTGAGGACTCACCATAAGTGGGAGGGTTCTCAGTTAGAGAGAATCGGACATAATGATCAGATAGATGGCAACAAAATGGCACGCACTACCCCCTAGCACAAACAGGTGCCAAATGGCGTGGGAGTAGGGGATTCGCTTGTTCAAATAAAACACGGTGCCAAGGGTATACACCACGCCTCCGGCGATGAGCCAACCAAACTCCCAGTTCGATAAAGCGCGCATCAGCGGCACGATGGCAATAACGCATACCCAGCCCATGGCAACATACAATGCCGTGGAAGTCTTTTTAAACCTCCCGGTGTAAAACAATTTAAATATCACGCCAGCCAAGGCTAAACCCCAGACTACGCCAAACAAACTCCAACCCCATGCGCCACGCAGACTGACTAGCGAGAAGGGCGTATACGTTCCGGCAATAAGCAGATAAATGGCGCAGTGGTCGGCCACCTTCCATCTGGCGCGGGCTTTGGGCTGGCGGCTGGCGTGGTAAATTACTGACGTAAGGTACAACAACAGCAGTGTAGCGGCATAAATGCTGACGCTAACAATCCCGGACGCACTCGCACTCTGCCCTGCAATAACAATCAGAATGGTGCCCGCAATCAGCGCGGCAATGGCGCCCAAAGCGTGGCTTGCGATATTAAACCGTTCTTCGAGATCGGAATAATTTAGAGTGGCAGCAGGTGCATTCATGCAGATGTCCTTAGGCATTGGCGACGAACATTGCACGAGCCGAGGTTTGGCGCAAGCGTTTAAAACGATGATGCCTAAAGGACGCATTAGAATCAGGAGCTATAGACGCCAGTAATTGAACCACTTGTGATTGGTGGCAACCGCTCCGTTCATTGACCTCAAGCAGGCAGCAGAAATCTATCTGGCGGCTTGTTTTAGCGTCCGCTGTCGGTGTGCACTGGGCAGCGCACGCGGAGGCACTGGTCTATTTGTTCAGGGGAGTAACCAAATGTCCCAGCTTGGCAGTGATTAGTGAACGCATAAGCTGACTCAATTCGGCAAAAAGCTGTCGCGACGGGGAGGTTGGGCGCCAGGCTAATGCATGGATTCGATACAGGTTCTCGTCTTTAATATCGGTTACCCGCAGCGGATCCGAGGGGCGGATTTCTGATTCAACATACAGCGCCGGCAAGAACGCCATACCCAGTCCCATCGTAACCATATGCCGTAAGGTATCTAAGCTTGTGCCTTCGTAGTCCCGGCGCAAATCAGCGCCGAGCTTCTCACATAATCGTGTTATCTGCCGATGAAACAAATGGTGCTCGCCAATCGTCAACACCTCCTGGCCAACCATGTCATCTCGGGTGACTTCAGGGCGCTGCGCCAAGGGATGATCGGCGGCCATAGCTAGTTTGAGGGGTTCGCGGATCAGGTTTACGATGGTCAGATTAGCTGTGCTCATCGGCAAGGCGGTAAGAATCATGTCGTGTCTGCCATCGCGCAGTTCCGACTCTAAATCCGCAGGTGCCCCTTCGCGAACGTATAGTTTCAATTCCGCATATCGACTATGAATATTCGGCAGGATGTGTGGCAATAGATACGGACCTAAAGTTGGTGTTACTCCCATACGATAGGTGCCAGCGACTCCGCCCGAATAGCTGGTGGCGCGTTCCACCAGGCCCCGGGCTTCTTCCAAGGTGCGCCTGCCGCCAGAAATTAAGTCGCGACCAACAGCGGTGAGTGTCGTCCCGGTGCGTGCGCGTTCAAACAGTACGACACCCAAACTGGTTTCCAATGCCGAGATCTGTGCTGTCAGCGTAGGTTGCGTTACACCAAGCTGTGTTGCGGCCTTGCGGAAGCTGCCCAATTCCCCGGCTGCGATAAAATACTGCAATTGGCGAATTGAGAGTTTGCTCAAAGTTTCCATCAATTATTCCAGAGCCATATAGAAAAAATCTATCACCGATTATCCATTATAATCTAATTGCTATCACTTGATTTTTGTTACCGTCTCCGGCCTGAAATTAATCATCGAAAAATGGAGTTTTAGTCGTGAAAAAAGTTGTTTCTGGATTTTTGGAGTTTCGGAATCAACCCTATGAGCAGCGTAAAGAACTGTTCTTGGAGTTGGCCAGTGGCCAGAGCCCAGAGGTGTTGTTCATCACGTGCGCAGACTCTCGAATAGATCCCAATCTGGTGACGCAAACGGAGCCTGGAGATCTGTTTATTTGCCGCAATGCCGGGAACATTGTTCCGCCCCATTCGCCCATCACCGGCGGCGTAACCGCATCAATTGAGTACGCCGTAGCCGTATTGGGTGTGAAGGACATCGTTGTATGTGGTCATAGCGATTGTGGCGCAATGAAAGGCGCACTTGCCCCGGAATCTGTGGCGTCCCTTCCTCACGTTGCCGATTGGTTAGATCATTCTCGAGCTGCTGTGGAAGTGGTAAGAGCACGACATGGCAAAGGCCACGCCGACGAGCTGGCACTGGTCACGCAAGAGAATGTCTTGCTACAGATGCAGCACCTCCGGACCCATCCCAGCGTTGCTGCATGCATCGGAGCAGGCCAGATTCAGATCCACGGCTGGGTCTACGACATCAAGTCAGGCGAAGTGAAGAGCTACGACGAAAAGTCTGGCGCTTTTGTGGCGCTGGAAGAGCGCTACGCGTCGCTTATTAGCGATAACCAGCGGGCCTGATTCCGCTGCATGCAAGGACTGCAGTTATGAAAAAGTACTTTGATTTGTCAAATTTGCGCGGCGACGTCTTTGGTGGTCTCACCGCAGGTGTGGTCGCGCTGCCACTCGCTTTGGCGTTTGGAGAGGCGTCCGGAGCAGGCCCAATAGCGGGCCTGTATGGCGCCATTTTTGTCGGTTTTTTTGCCGCTTTGTTTGGTGGCACCGGTGCACAGGTTTCTGGACCAACCGGCCCTATGATTGTCGTATTTGCGGGGGTGTTTTCCTCGCTTAGTGGCGACATTTCACTGATTTTTGCGACTGTAGTGCTCGCCGGCGTACTCCAGATAATCTTTGGTGTGCTAAAACTCGGTCAGTATATTCGCCTGGTGCCGTACCCAGTTGTTTCAGGATTTATGAGTGGTATTGGCTGCATCATTATTGCGTTGCAGGCCGCGCGACTTTTCGGACATGAACCGGAAGGGGGTGGCACCGTTCCCGCATTAACAGCCATCCCAAGTGCAGTAATGGATCCCAACTGGATTGCGTTGGCAATTGGTGCAACAACGTTGCTGATTGTATTCAAGTGGCCCACTAGCTGGGGGCGCTTTGTGCCCGCACCTTTGGCCGCACTGATTGTAGGAACGCTGATGAGCCTGATTCTCCCGGGTGCGCCCATCCTGGGTGATATTCCTCAAGGGCTTCCGTCTTTGATTATCCCGTCGTTTGATCAGAGCGTTGCGCTTATCGTTCTGGAGGCCGCATTTATTCTGGCCTTGCTGGGTGCTATTGATTCCCTGTTGACCTCGCTGGTTGCAGACAACATGACCCGGACGCGGCACGACTCTAATCGAGAGCTGGTTGGACAGGGTATTGGTAATACCGTAGCCGGATTGTTTGGCGGTATCCCCGGCGCAGGCGCCACCATGCGTACCGTGGTAAACATTCGAACCGGCGGTCGCACACGTATCTCTGGCATGCTGCACAGTATCTTGCTGGCCTCGGTGGTTTTAGTGCTGGCCCCAGTAGCCGGTGTGATTCCCCACGCTGTATTGGCAGGAATATTGGTCAAAGTTGGGTATGACATTATCGACGTGGGCTACTTGCGGCGCGCTCACCAGGGACCACGGTGGGACTTGGCCCTGATGGTTCTGGTGCTGACATTAACCATCTTTGTAGACTTGATCACTGCGGTAGCAGCGGGCGTTATTCTGGCTTCGCTGGCTTTCGTCAAGCAGCTTGCCGACGAGCAGCTCAAGCATCTCGGTAGCGGCGTTCCCAGACAGCCATCACCAGAAGAATCAGAGATCCTGGATCGAAACAAAGGTCAGATTTCCATGGTGGAGTTTGGTGGACCGCTGAGCTTTGGAGCGGCCGCGGATTTAGGCCACCATGTTCGTGAACGAGCAGGGAAAGTGGCTCAGGCAATGGTGTTGGATTTCTCCCGGGTGCCGTTTGTGGATGTTTCCGCAGCACGCGCAGTTGAAACAATAGGCTGTGATGCCGAAGCCGCTGGCAAGAAGGTATTCATCAGTGGCATGAGCGAAGCGGTCAAGAAAGTGCTGGCAGGTCTCAAAGCAGATTGTTGCTTATCCAGCAATAATCATTTTGATGACCGTCTGCAGGCACTGAAAGCCGCCGATGCCTACGTGTCGGGTGATTCAACTGGGCCGGATGCGGAGCCCGAGCCTGCGTCGGCCTAGTGCTACTCCCGGTGCTACTCCCAGCGCACCAAGTGTGTAAAAGGCGTCTCAGTCCGAGGCGCCTTCTTTTTCCAAATTTGCAACCTGCGTTTCCAAAGCTTCCAGCTTGGCGCGCGTTTTAGCCAAAACGGCCTTTTGTATTTCGAACTCTTCTCGTGTGACCAAATCCAAGCCATCGAGCCAGCTGGCCAGCAGTGACTTGAAGTTGTTGTGTAGCTCGGCGCGTGCGGTGTGAACGTCCGCTGGCAGCAGTCGAGATAGCTTTTGCGCCAGGTCGTCTATTTTCTGTGGTTCAATCATATTTGCTCGCGAATGCGGATAAATTTGTACAGTAACCCATCATCGATCTGCTTGCACCAGAGTTGTACTTCATTGGTCCTTTGCATCTTTCCCGCTATCATCACAGGCTAGCACCCATTAACAGGAGTCATATGTAATGAAGATGGTCATGGCTGTCATCAAACCTTTTAAACTGGACGACGTCAGAGAGGCTCTCTCGGAGGTAGGTGTCCAGGGCGTCACCGTAACTGAGGTGCAGGGCTTTGGGCGGCAGCGCGGCCACACGGAACTATACCGGGGTGCCGAGTACGTAGTTGATTTCCTACCCAAAATAAAACTGGAAATCGCAGTGCCAAATGATCGCGCGGATGACGTGGTTGAAACCATCGCCCGTGTTGCTAACAGTAATAAAATCGGAGATGGGAAGATATTCGTCTACTCGCTAGAGCAAGTGGTGCGTATTCGAACCGGGGAAACCGACGAGGATGCCATCTAGCGAGCGACGGGGCTGTAGAATCAACCCCGTTACTGGTATTACAAGTGACAATTGGCCCTTAAGCCAGATTAGGGCATTTGGATTCCGCCGCCTGCGGGGCCGCCTTGTCCATCCATGCCGCTGCCGCCTTTCGGAACCACAATTGATGAGGCTGCCTGCCGACGCATTTCCTGCAGTTCTTCCATAGTCTTTTCCAGGGCTTGTTGTGCCTCTTCGCCAAACTTTTCCGCAGCTTCTTTGAGATTGCTTGCTGGAATTTCAAACGAAATCGGCAGCGCACCGGCGGGTGTCATGATCTGGGTGGAGCCCAAGAATGTCACTGGACGGCTGCTGTCTGCATTGCCGTCTGCGTCAACTGGGGTCATACGACGAATCGTCCCAGTACGGTTATCGGTAAACGCTTCTTCAAGAAACAAATCATCAGCATTCATGCTGATTTCGGGCATCTGAGGTTCTGACATGAGTAATCCTAATTATAAAAATCTGAACTTGTTCAAAGGTGGGGCGGGAGCAGGCAAAATTAAACCCAAACGGACTTATAAAAATAAGACGCGCGCTGCCACAGCAATTAAGACGATACCAACCGCTCGCCCAATCCACAGGCCATTGCGGCGCAATACTGGAATGATTGCGCCATGAGACAGGCCAAACGCTACGATGACATACCACAAGCCGTCGATGGACATGGCCATAAGTGCCATACCCAACTTGGTTGAAAACGCAGCGTTCTCGGAAACAAACTGGCTAAATAGTGCCATAAAGAAAACGGCTATCTTGGGATTTAAGAACGCCAGCAGGAATCCGTCGCGGGCAGCCTTGATCCAACTCCCATTACCCCCTGCGACGGCGTCATTATCTGGTTGGGGCAATGCCGTTGCTGCGCCGATCCAGGAGCGCACGCCCAAATACACCAAAAATGCGGCACCAGCGTATCGCAGTAGTTCAAAAAGTTTTGGGCTTTGACTGAGCAAGACAGCCAATCCAGCTGCGGCAGCAAATGCGTAGATACCTATTCCCAGCGCGTGGGACAATGCCACTACAATGCCATGGCCGCGTCCGCTTCTCAGCGTATGCTTGAGAACGATAGCCAAACTGGGCCCAGGCGATATAGCACCCAAGGCACAAATCGCTGCCAGCGACAGCCACTCAGAGATCAGCACAAATCTACCTCAAAAATCTACGCAGGGCGGCTGGAGTAAACGCAGAATCGTCTGGAATGGGAAGGTTTGTCTTTGGCCATTGTCCAGACGGATTCAATCCTTGTATGTGATACCGACCAGATTGCAGGTCGTGGAACGCATACAACGTAGGCACTGTGCCTGGGAGTGAATAGTCATTGAGTGTATAAGCCACCGACACGCGCCATAAGGCGTCGTCCTCCTGATATTGTTCAGCCAGCACAGCGGTCCAGCTGTCCTCATCCAGGTAGAACCGACGCTTCGCGTAGATATGGCGATTGCCATCTTTTAGAGTCGCTTCAATGACCCAGACCCTGTGTAGCTCAAATCGCACGGTTTCAGGATCAATGTGTCCAGCCAAAATTAGCGACTCTGGATCTGTTTTTGCTACGGCCAAAGCATAATTGTTATACGGAATCAATAACTCGCGCTTGCCCAGCAGTTCCCATTCGAATCGATCTGGCGAACCATTAATGATATCTGCATCGTCGATGGTTCTAAGTCCGTCTGAGCTGCTTGCCGCCGCGTCAAACGCGAGATTGGGTGCCCGTACCACACGTCGTCGGCCCTGATCATAAACCCAGGCTTTGCGCGGGTTGGCTTCCTGATCAATGGGCTCCAAGACCAGTGCGCCGCCACCTGCCTGTCTGGAAGGTGCGGTTATTCGAGCCATTAGCGATATGAGCAGGTCGGAGTCATCAGTATGCTCAGGCGTATAAAAATTGAATTTGACCCGCAGGTCCCTTTGTATCAGGACAAAATTGCCGTTGGCCAGGACGTTTGCGTCCGCGTTGCTGGACTCGATGTACTGACCCCGCCATCGAGCGGCATGATTCCAATACGCTTCCAGGGCCTTGTCAGGCTGCGGGAAAATCACGCCGGGTTTGGCACCCGAAAAGCCATTGCCGTCCGCATTCAGTGTTGCATTGTTGGCATTGTGGTCGCTGTTGGCTCGGACCCAGTCTGGAACCGAGTGACTGCGCCGAGAACGATATACCCGCATGCGAAAAGTATCAGGATACTTCTGCAGCAACGCCAACCAGCCCGGTGCAAGAAACTCTGCATGTTCATGGCTGTTGGCGTAGTTCACGGTATACAAAACCTGATCAGACTCGAAGGGGTCGACCAGTGCGCTTCCTGGTCCCGCGTAATCCGCTGGTGGCGTGGTAATTCCGCCAGACCACTCTGGAATTGCGATTATCTGGTTGTCGGCCCCGGTGGCATGTTGCGCATACATGACACCTGTGGAGCAGGTCAGGCCGCTAATGCAGAGCAGTATCGCAGCGGATATCCGCATTATTTGCCGAATGCCTGTTCGAGATAAGGCGGCAGAGTGCAGGCTGCCTGGTGCATGTCGGCGCTGTAGTAGCGGGTTTCAAACGATCGGTTCTCCGCGGCTACTTTGCGAAAACTATCAAACTTCTGACCTTTTCTTGCCAGCGTTGCGCTCCACCAACCCGAGGGATAGCAAGGCTGTGGAAACAATAAGTGGCTCACATCCGCGAAGCCAGCGTCGGGCAGGCGATCCCTCAGGCTCTGTAGCAGGTCGACATGTAGCAGCGGCGATTCGCTTTGTTGCACCAGAATGCCGCCTTGTCGAAGCACCCGATGGCACGTTTTGAAAAACGGGACGTCAAACAAGCCGGCGGCCATGCCCACAGGATCTGTACTGTCTACAATCAGGATATCTACACTTTCTGGCGGCGAATCGTCCATCCACTTTATACCGTCTTCAAACAAAAGCTGAGCGCGTGGATCGTCGTTGGACTCGCACAGTTCTGGAAAGTATTGCTCGGAAAGACGGGTAACGCGTTCGTCAATTTCTATTTGAACAGCCCTTTGCACGCCCTCGTGTTTCAGC
>CAZVYE010000053.1:0-17414 GCA_964630895.1 uncultured Gammaproteobacteria bacterium
CATCTGCGCTTAAATCCTTCTCGATTATAGAGCCCAGTTAGTTCGTCCGTATTCGCCAATTCTTGCAACGCGAGTTGCAGTTCCCGGTGAATGGTGTTGTCTCGCAAAACTCCCCGCATACCGGCAAATCGTCCGTCGGGAGCACTAATTGGGATTGCGGAATTGAGGAGATGCAGGCGCTTCTTGTCAGCCGTTATCCACGTTATCGGCACATCTCTAAAAGGTTTCCGTTCTTCAACCAACCGGGGAAACTCATCAACAAAGTCTTTTTCAGCCACCAGCCGTTGGTAGACCTGTGCTGGCGTTAAACCAATGCATCTTGCCCTGGGAATGCCAAAAACTTTGTCGAAGCGTTCCGAAAGAAACGTTAGCTTACTATCCGCATCGGTCTCCCAGAGCACCTCAGAGCAGGAATCTGCGAAATGCGATGTGCGACTTGCGTTTACTGCTGCTTCGTCTCTCTTTTCACGCGCTTGTTCAAGGAAATCGTTTGCCAAGGTCCAGTAGTGTCTGACCTGTCTGCGATACGTCATTCCAATCATAAGCGCGGCAATACTACACGCAACACCCAGTCTCAGGTGGGCAGAGGTAACCCAATCTGGCGATGGCACCGCAGGAAACTCATATGATAGTTTGGACAAAAACATAGCTAACGGAAAATGTGCAAAACACAGCGTGAGATAAATCCATCTTCTTCGCCGGCGCGCCAGCAAAACTACCAGCATGACGTAGATAATCAGGAATACGAGCACGCCCACTGCCCTGGCTCCGGATAAAATCGTAATGCTCAACGTACCGAACAGTAACGAAGCCAGGATGATTTCTCCTGCGACATAAGGTGCCAATTTGCCTTGCTGCACTCGAAAGCCCGACGCCAGCAAAAGCAGCCCAATTAGTAATACAATAAGACCATTGCCTGGCACACCAAAAAACAGTTCGGACAACGCAATTAGTACCAAGACCACACCGATCGCCCATGCGTAATCTCGGGCTGCTTTGGCGGTCACCTCAGTAAATCCCGGAAGCATCTGGCGGGTATCTATGGGATCACGCATTGGATGCACCACACCTGATTAGTTTTATGGTTCCGGTGCGCTTTGCTTCGTACATTGCCGAGTCCGCACATTGCATCCACTCGTCTGGATCTGTGGCGCTCACTCTCCAGTTCCAGGCAATACCAATACTGGCCCCAAATCCTGAGACCAGATCGTCAGACAACTGCGCTGGCAGCGCTGCAATTTTTGCTTTCACTGTGTCGGACCAAGTCAGCACATCTTCTATCTTCCAGTCCAGAAAGACACAACAGAATTCATCTCCGCCCAGGCGACCAGCAAGTTCAGACTCCTGATTGAGCAGTTCTCCAACCATCGCCAAAACCCTGTCCCCGGCATCGTGACCCAAGCTGTCGTTAAGTGCCTTGAATCCATCCAGATCAATGTATGCAAGAGCAATCTTTGTTCCTGCGGTTCTAGCAAACTGCAGCTCGTTCTCAAATTGATAAAGCAGCGGCTTGCGCTTAAACAAGCCAGTCAACTGATCAGTTGAGGCCTCCTGCTCTAGTTGCTTTTCGAGAAGAATTCTGTCGCTTTCATTACGCACCACCCCGTGATAGCCGCTGCAAGAGTTGTCATCGTCAACATTTGGAATTCCACTTACCGAAAAAGTGATGGCTTCGCCCGACACTTCTGCGCTAAATTCCTGATCGTAAAATCTGTCGCGAGAACGTAATAAATTTTGAAACCGTTTCGTAACAATAATCGAGCTGAACGCAAGTTCCAGTGTGCTTTGTTTGTCATCAACTGGGCTTGAGTCCATAAAGGAGACCTGGTCATTCACA
This sequence comes from uncultured Gammaproteobacteria bacterium, assembly GCA_964630895.1. GTDB lineage: Bacteria > Pseudomonadota > Gammaproteobacteria > Xanthomonadales > SZUA-38 > CAZVYE01. The sequence continues at coordinate 1,838 of CAZVYE010000053.1, forward strand.
TCGGATTCCCAAAAACCATCTGCTGCAAAGGTCAAGAAATCAGAAAGCCGATCGGCATCATACTGCGCCTGTGCCGTCGCGGCGGCCAGTTCTTGCTGTTTTTGGCTGGCAGTCAGCTGATAATTGAGGATTAGCTTCTTGTAATGCAGAGCGACAAGAATGACCAATACAGAGATGATGAGTGGGGTCCTGTTGTAGGAGGAATTTAGCCACTGATCGTCAAAATGGCTCACGAGCCCACCATGCTGGCTGTCTAACCACGTGGCAATCCCGATCAACAACATGCAGGCCAGAAACCACACGATAGCCATCAGTCTTTCCTCCAATAACGCAAACAGAAAGACGAACCCAGGCATGGCAATCGCAACACCAATAGATTGCCCTTTCGTGAAAGTGACTATCAGGAACCCTGTTGCAATGATGGTTATGGCGAACAGACGCTTTCCAAGTTTGGTGTTGTCGCTCTTGAACAGGAAAGCAGACAGAGCACCCAGCACCATGCCCGCACTTAAATCGATTCCGGCAACGAGTTGATTGCCGTAGATCCATTCAAGAAGCCCAAATGCAACCATCGCCATGCTGGCAACGGCAGCAATTCCGACGATAAGCTTTCGCTCCATCTCCACCGAGACACTCCACGCAGTGGACGGTTTTTATCGCCTGAAAAAGAAAAGCAGGTGACCTATTTTTTTAATGCCCCGAGATCTGTCGTAACCCTGCTGCCATCTAAAAACCGTCGCATACCAATCACACTTCATTTTTATCACAAATAGTGATTTAAATGCGCTGCCAATTGTGAATTGAGGAAATAGTTTTCTTACGGGCAAGAGCCCGCCGTATATCGGTTACAAATTTAGCTGACATTGCCAGGAGAGATCACAAGCAGGTCCCGGCGGCTAACGCTCGCCGGGACCATCTTTATTCACGAATGTCGCGGTTGGTTTATCGGTCTTTAAACCAACTCACTGGCTTTCCTTCCAGCAATCCTTCTACATCGGTGTATTGGACATCGAATACGTAGCTGCCGTCCTCGGAGCCATAGACGCGAAGCACACCGTTGTCGTTTGTGACTGCGATGGCATCATCGGTGCGAAACCAGATGTAATCCCGAAAATCGTCGCCACATGCGTAATCCACTTCGGTGTCTAGCTGTTCCAGGTCTGGCAGATATCTGTTCACTGCTTCACACCATGGATGAGAGTTGGCGGTGCCGGCAGAAAACACAATAGCGCTAGCCTTCAGTTCATCGACCCAGCTCTGCGCATTACTTCCGTGGGTGGTAGAACCGTGGTGGGCGCCGGTCACGAATGTGGTGTTATCCAAATCGAAAACTTGCATGTGATTATCAATGGCATCTTCCGTCTCGCCTGTCATATCACCGGTAAACACGGTCTTGAAGGCTCCGTAGTCTACGCCGACCACCATGCTGTTTGCATTGGAGTCCGCGCCCGCGTTAACCATCAGTACATAGCCTTCGCTATCCAGCTCCCATTCCTCATCTTCGTCCTCGTAGTAACAGCTTAGGTCAGGTTCAGCATCCGCAGATACGTATGTGCCTAACCAACTCACGATATTGGCACCGTCCGACTGCTTGTCACCAACCCAGTTCTGAAAAGGATCAGCATATTCCGACAAGTCACCGCCGTACCAGATGGCATCGACGTCCCACTGATCAAACACGTATGGAATATAGTTGTAATGGTCGATGTCCGGGTGACTTACGGTGATGACCACCTCAGTCTCATCATCGGCGAGTTCGTCGACATAGCCGTCGACATCATCTCTGGTCCACTGCTGATCTCCCCTGCCCCGGGAACCACAATCAAAAACAATCAGCTTGTTTTCACTGGGACATTGCAGGATCTGACAATTCCCCGCCCCTATTGGCAACGTATGTATCACCAGCTGATCATCACCCACCTCAGGAATCGGTGAGAATTTGTTGACATCTCGGGTAGCACAGCCGGTAAACAGGATAGACATGCCCAACGCACTGGCCAGGGCAAATACTGACTTTACAAATTGCATATTTGAATCCTCCTCGTAGTATGCGAGGCGGACTCAGCACAAAGCGTGCCATGCTGGTTCTTAGATCAGACCGAGCGCTTTTGCCCGTTTCTCCAGGGCGGCTCTTGGTGTCTTAAAGTGTTTGGCCCAATTAGCAGGATGGTGAGGATCTGCGGCTACGACCTTAGCCAATTCGGCGGGCTGGACGTCGGACGCGTCAGTGATGGCGTCGCACGCATTGATTAATGCGTACATGGAGGTTCGCGAAACGTTGAGCTCCTTCGCCGCGGCGGCAATTTCCCAGTTACAGTGTTCCAACGCGTTGATCAAAGCGTCGTCACTAACCGTATTGGGATGTACGTACGAATTGCGTCGCCTGGTAGCCGTGTCTTGGCGCTCACATTCAACAACCATTTCTTCGAGCGCAACCGTGCCACCCGCCTGGACTGTTACCACCGCTCGCTCTACGACATTCTTCAACTGACGCACATTGCCGGGCCAGTCATACAGCATCAATTCCTGGACAAAATGGTTTGGTAGTTGATCATGCTGAAAATCCAGATTATCCAAGAAGTGGACAATTAGAACACCGATATCTTCTTTTCTAACAGATAGTTGCGGCATCTTTATCACAAAACCCTCAAGACGCCTTAGTAGCGGAATGTTAAACCCATCCTGCAGGTTTCGGTCTGTGGCCGCAATGAGTCGCACATCCACTTGTACCGATTCATTGGCGCCCAGCGGACGAAACTCTCCCGACTCCAGCGCCCGCAGCAGCATGGGTTGCACCGAGTCCGGCGTATCCCCTATTTCATCCATAAACAATGAGCTGCCATCCGCTTCACGAAACAATCCTTTGCGAACGCCGGTTGCGCCCGTATAGGCACCTCGAGCTGCGCCAAATAATTCGGCCGCGGCCAACGATTCGCTGAGCGTCGCCATATTTACGCTGATCAGCTTGTGCGCTGCTCTATCACTTTGGGTATGGACGGTTTGGGCAACCAGCTCTTTGCCCGTACCACTCGGACCCAGGATCAGCACAGGCAGTTTGGAATTTGCTGCCATTCCGATCATGGATTGTGCATTGCGTATTGCATAGCTAACGCCCCGCAGAAGCCCATCTGCTGAAGACTTCCGATACGCCGCGATCTGGTGCAATCGGACCATCACATTGGGACCGATTGTCAATAGCAGGCCCGCTTCTAACGCACCCAGGTCAAAATCAATAAACCCCGTAACCAGTTGATTATCAACATACACTTTCATTGAGCTGGAAGGAGCAATCAGGCGCAGATGACCACCAGCAAGTCGCTCCAGACCGATAGCCGATCGAGACACCGTGCGTTCTGCTAAAGGCCCCTGTACGCCGGACTCGGCGCCAACAAAATCAGGACTGTGTCGGCTAATCTGAAACTTGCCTGCAGCGTCAAACGAAATGGGGGTTTGAGCACCGATCATGGCGGGATCCGGATGCCATGCAACAGTCAACCCCGGAACCAATTTGGCGTCCCCAGTTAAACGCTCTAACGAGCCTGACAGTGTTTGCTCATCCGTTCCCTGATGCATGGTTCGACTGTAAATCGTTTCCCAGCCGTGTCAATACGCGTCGGACATGCAGGCCGACGCGTCCGACACGTCGAAACGACCAAAAGCCTCCCGTTCTATGCGGTCTAGACCAATAAAAAAGTTGGCACGGTTTGTGATCTAGACCGGTTGGCTGGGCTTTTTCAGCCTAAAACAATTGACCCACGCTCAAATGAACTCGGGTCGATCAACCAACAAGGGAGTAAGACCAATGACCTCACAAGTAATTCTTCGCAACGATACCGACGAACAACTCCGACTGGCTATCTACAAGAAACCAGTCAAAAACCCCAACCTCACCACCATTGCCTGGCGCATCGCCGAGCTGCCGCCTCGAGGAAAGCAGCGAATCAAGTTGCCCGCAAGCTACGAGATATTTGCCGACTATGGCACCGAAGCCAATCCCTCACAAACGGATATTCAAACTGGAACGCTCACTTTTAATGAGTTGACAGCTCGATTCAACATCGACTCAGCGTCCTCCCAGGACAATCAAAGCACCGGTGCGGTAATCAATCAGTCTTTCTCCGACCTGGTGATGAATGAGGTGCGTGTGACAAACAACTTCGACCGCGGCGTACGTTTAACCATCGCAAAAGACGGCGACGCAATTTACGAGCCGCAAATCGTTTCTCCGGGCGGATTATTTCTCGAAGACATTCGAGCAAGCCTGTACGTAGCAGTGGTTAACGAGTTTACGTTCAAGGGATCACGCCTGGTGCAAGAGGAATTCGCCACCGGCGAGGCCGAAGTACTAGAGGGCGGAACTTTGGTAGCCAAGGGTTCTATGTGGAGAGGCTACTCGGTAGAAGCCGAATAGCACCAACCCGACGGAGCGACTTTGGTGTCGCTCCGTCTACCCTAATCAGGAGTATGCCGACATGGCCAAGAAGAAGCAGCAAAAGCAGGCACAACGTGCCGAGACCAAACCCGCGACGACGGACGCCAAAGCGTCGGCGAAAAGCACACAGCGAAATGCCGAGGAACAATGGCAAAAGTGGTCTCCAGATGAAGACGCACCAGCACGGTTTGAATTTATCGTCCTAGATGACGAGCGTTTTAAGTGCCAGGTACAGGTAAAACGCGACGTTCAGGTGCCGGTAAAAATTGGGAAATCCGGCGAACCAGTTTATGCATGGGAAGAGCACTGGGAAACCATCGTGGAAGCGACCCTGGATCAATCCAACAAGCAGGTGAATTTTGACGTTTCCACAGAATCACAGCGACCACTTGTCTCTGGCAGCCTTAATTGGGTGAAGCCGAAGGAAGAGAATGCCAAGCCTGAGCTTTGGGTCCACAACCTTTATATGAGTGGTGTAATGGATTCCATGCACCGCCTGTATCCCGTCGATGAGAACGGAGACTAGACTATGAACGCGGCCCAGACACCCAGTGCAAGCCGGTCGTTTGGGCTTGCGGCAATTTGTTGGGAGGTAAACGAATCCTCCAAAGCGATTCTCGTTAAGGTCTATTTTAAAGATGAATTGCTTGTGGAGCGCATCCTGGATCCCCAGCGCAGAACAGTGCCATTTTCAGCTTTTGACCAAGACAATGAACCGATTCTCTCTGGCACATTTCTCTACACCGAAAGCCCATTGACACTGAGTGTCTCTGATCTGGTTGTAGACGGTAAATCCTATGGCACAGTGGCGCTCTACCCAGGTCGACCAGCGCCAACACCTGGCGACCATCCTGAGCCTGATCAAAACACTGCAGTAGCCATTACACCGTCACCCAGAGACGTTTTCTCTTACATCATGCTCAATGACTGGCCCCGAATAACGAAAGCGCAGTGGGTCGACAATTTTGTTCAGTATGTACCCCCTGAAGATCAGAATCCTGAAAGCTATCTGGGGAAGATATTTGCAACCGGCAAGGATCGTCCAGAACTTGAGGCGCTGAGCGCAGACTTTATTGATGGGAAACAGGACTATGCGCTGAAGTACGCAGCACGTGCCTTAGAGTTAGAAGGCGTCCTACAACAATTCAATCGCGTAAGCCAAGAGCTGTGGGACGAGGATGATCTTTCGGTTGACGAATTTATCGACCGCGCTGTGCACCTCATCAACCTTGAAAGTAAGAAGCATTGGACATGGGAGAAGCTGGTAAACAGCATGGACGGTCCGGTTTACGTTGCCCAGCGCACCCGAGCCTGGTCTACGCTGATCGCTCTGAACATTGACGTTGGTTACGACTGGGTATCATCAGAGCAAATGACCCGAACGGTGACGTTCGCCAACTTGCTGGAACGTATGGCCCACACAGCACTCGCACGACAGAAGGAGGAAAAGCTCAAAGAAATCCCCTACCCACCGGAAACAGAATGGCCGTGGCCAAGAATTGCAGACGGTTTACACGCCACGGTGGTCTTGCCAACGGCCCTTTTCCCCATCAGCACACCAGGTGGCAAGCAATCAACCGGAGTCTTGCCCTATGCCATTGGCGACTTGCACCTGGTTAAGCGTCGCGTAAAAGGCTACGAATTGGGCGAAGTGAGTCGGATCGAGAGCATCATGGCCGGTGAACGAAAGACCTCCATGGAGTACGAGACACAATCCCAAATCAAGCACGACAGCTCCGAAACTCAGTCCGCAGTTGCCAGTGATGACATAACTACTTCGTGCGACGATGAATTTGAACGGTCCGCAAACAAAACGCTACGTGAACAATACAAGTATCAGTTCTGTACCAAATACGGCCCAGCCTCGGAGACAACCAAATCGGGCCACAAAACGCTGATGCCGTATGAGGACAAACCCACGCGAAAAGTGGACAAGTCACAGCAAGGACAAAGCAGGGAAATTACTGAGGTTGCAGCAAGAAACACAACGGAGAACGTATTACGCAGACGTCATGTTATTGCCAATACGCAATCTGGCTCGTCTACTCGACACGATATCGATGCGAGAAAATCCTCGACTAATCAGCGTGGCATCTACCGCTGGCTTGATGTGGTATTCAAGTGCTGGGAGCAGCGCTACGGACGTCGGCTTGTGCTTGAGGCGATATTGCCGGATCCATCCAAGTTGTATCAACAATCAGTTTATGGTCTTTCGGGAATAAACGCGAAACGACCAACTGATCCTAAAGAATTAGGCCTTAATGATTTTTCTGATGTGAGCCAGGACCCCAAGAGCCCCACCTACTTTGGCGCCTTGGAATCGATTTACCAGATAGCCGATATTGCCGAGCCCCCGAGTGGGACACCAAACGTAAGCGCGAATTTCAGTGGCCAGACCGGTCCATTGTTCGAACAAGTAGAAATTCCCAATGGATATGAGGCGGTTCACGCGCGCGTGCAGGTGTTGCCACCAACCCTCGATGCCAAGGTATCGGTAGCTGTTGCGGGAGAGATTATCGATCTGCAGGGCGGCCACGGCAGCAAGGACCTGGCCCATCTCTCCGGCGCACTGGCGATTGCGACATCTGTGGAAAGCACCACTCAGAGTAACGCCGGTGACTCCGACCAAAACGCTGAGACACTTCAGTATGGGATAACTGTCCAGATCAAGTGTCAACCCGACGCCCAGGCATTGCAGCGTTGGAAGGTGCAGGTCTATGGGCAGGTCATGCGCGCCTATGCGAAACAGCTGGATCAATTCCGGGCGCTATACGGGCAGAGCGCAACGCCAACAACCGAATTGCCCGATCATTCCGCGCAATTAGAAACCATTAAAGCCGCGCTACGACGCGACTTGATGACATCGCTGATTACCGCGAGCAATGTTGCCCTTGACGAACCCGAAAGCGCGGATCGGCTGTTACCCAGGCAAGTCGCATTTCTGGAGAATGTCCTGGAGTGGTCCGCCGTGTCGTTCACTTTCGACTCCACATTTCCTACGGCAAGCGGTCCTGCCAGTGCACAGTGGCTGGGGTCAGACCAACCCATGTCGGCATTCTTGCAGGCAACACGCGCGCGAGTGCTTATTCCGGTATCCCCTGGACGCGAGCGCACCGTGGCTTATTTCCTGGCAACCGGATCCATACCCACAGGACCAGACGAATTTGTGCCATGCGTCGCGACATCCATTGATCCCCAGGATCGTGCACAAACCACCTATATTGATCTCGTCAATATGCTCAAAGCCGCAAAGCTTGGGCATGACCAAATCCAGAATATAGGTTCGCCCTGGGAGGTTCGCATGCCTACAACATTGTCGGTTCTACAAGAATCCGACGCCTTACCCCATTTTGCAGATGAGGATTAGTCTATGCAGCACGCACCACCAATTGGTTCAATTTGTATGTACCCGGCAGGGGTCCCTAATCCCAACGATAAACCGTACGGTTTTTTGGAGCAGCCGCGACTGCGTGAAACAGCGGATGATCCCGGCAAGGCGCCAGTGCAATACATGGACTGGATACCCTGTGACGGCCGCGAACTGCCGGTTTCAGAATACCCGGAACTCTACGCGGTTCTAGGTGATCTCTATGGTGGTAGTTCTGGCAAGTTTAATGTTCCAGATTATCGAGGCACATTTATCCGCGGTGTCGATAGCGGGTCTGGCGTAGACCCCGATGTTGAAAAGCGCAAGGCTGCAAAGAATGGTGAGCCAACGGGAGTGGGTTCAACGCAAAGTGACGCTTTTCTCACGCATACCCATAATTATATGGAGGCGGGTACGCCCAACTCTTTTTTTCCTGGCGGTGCGACTGCTCTAACGGTAAACGTTTCGGTACCCAGCAAAGACCCCAACGCACCCAGTGAACAAATCTCAGACTACGAAACCAGGCCGAAAAACGTAGCGGCCTGGTTTATTATCAGAGCCAAATAAGGACGTTTATTGCACGCCAGGTCCATCGGTTCCTGTACCGACTTCACTTTCAGGGTCAAAGCGGAAAACCCGGACAAACTGCTCTTCTTTGCCGTACTCGGTCAGGCGCTCGATGCGCACAGTGAGAACCAGGCTCATTTCCCAACTCCCCAATTTCTGAATGACTTTTAACTTGTTGCGAGATTGCTGGATGGTCTCGCGGGAATTGCCCCGATTAACTACCTCAACATCAGTCCAGTCTGTGATCTTGCATGTTGCGCGTTCACTACTGAAGGGACTGGCAGGCGATTCGGTATTGGGAGAACGATGCGGAATGGTAATAAGACTGCAGTCCAGGATGGTGGCTCTAACGAATCGGTCAGCGTATCCAAAACCATGCACGCTAATCTCGACCTCATCATCCTGCTGGAAGTGCAACGACCCCGCGTATCGACCCCGGCTTTCGAATAGGCTTCGGTTATCTCTTTCGTCTTTGAAATACCAAACCAGGTTCTTACCGATTTGGTCTGCATCAAAACTTACCCTTACGGAGACCTTGCGCATTTTCAGTTTCCTTTTTGCTAGTTTTCGAGATATGCAACTTTTGCCAGGAGCGGCTCTGCATCAATCAGGTGTTCTGGATAACCTCTGGCACGTGCCTGGTCTAACGCATCGCGCGCCCGAGAATAATCGCCAAGCAGCGTGTAGGTCAGTGCCTGACGATACCAATCTGTGCCGCTTTTTAAGCTGCTTGGATCTATCGAGCCAAGCCACTTTTCAGCCTCGTCAATCCGCCCTGCCCTGGCCGCATAAAGTGCTGCTCTGGATCGCTGCCTCGTTGCAGCATTCGCCAGGCTGACATCCGCAGTTAATTGTTCAAATGCTCTAGCGTATGCATCCGCTGCAAACTGTTCTTTGCCAGATACCATGAGTCGGGCGTCCGCCAGATTCGCCCAACGCAGATAGTGTTCAGGAGAGCCTTTGTCATGAGAAACCGCAGCCTCAAACGCTTTCAGTGCTTCTTCGTAGCGGCCGACGTTATATAAGGTCGTGCCCAAATTGGTATAGATTCGACCATCTGGCTGAATCTCCAGCGCCCGCTGCAACACGGCTACGGATTCTTCGTATTCGCCCTGATGCATCAGTGCAACGTTTAAATTGGAATAGGCAAAGATATTGTCTGGGTCCAGCTCAATACTTTTCCGAAACGCTTCCTCAGCCAGCGCGTAACTATCCAGCGCCATCAGAGCGCGTCCCTTTGCGTCGTAGAACAAGCGACTTTCCGGGTAGTGCGCTATTGCATTACTGGCTATATCCAGGCTCCTTCGATAATCACCAAGCTGAAACGCGATCCGCGCTTGCCCGTCCAACAAGAATCGATTGGTAGGCTCCAATATTTCGGCCTTCGCATAGTGAGAATTTGCTCGGTCCCACTGCTTTTCAAATTCCGCTACCCAGCCCGCAGCCACATGGGCCAACGCCAGTTGATCATCCAGCGCCAATGCTTTGTTGGCTGCTAGTCCTGCCAACGCCAGCAATGCGTCGTCCCGCTCATCATTGGCATAGCGAATGAGATAAGTCAGTGCGCTGTAAGCATGTCCAACCGCCCTGTCTGGTTGACGCTCGATCACATCGGTAAAGATTGCCTGCGCCTCGACCAGCTGATCCGGACCACTGAAACCGGCTAACAGGCTTGCCCCTTCTGCTACGGAGGGTTTTTCTGGCTCTCCAGACTTCCAATTTATCCCGTTAGCAAACAAGATCAGCCCCGTAATAAGAAACACCATTACCGCAGTTGGCCAAATGCGAGCAGTCTGACTTCTCTGATTTGGTCCGGCTTTCATCCAAGCCCTACCAGAAGAATTTGCAATAGCTATATCCTCTGCACGAGCTGGTCTATTACTGGGATCGCGACACATCATCCAGTGAAGCGTGTCGATGATCTCAGGGTCAATATCACCAGTCGGAGTCAATTCATCATACTCACCTTTTGCGACTGCAAACGTCACGCCGGCGACCGTAGCTTGTGGGAAAGCAGGCCGCCCAGCGACCAGCTCGTAGAAAGTCACACCAAGCGAGTAAATATCGGATTGCTCTGTTGCTGGTTCATCGTTGAGCAGTTCCGGAGCCAGATAGCGCAAAGTGCCCGCAGCGCGCGGCAGAGGCTGGGTCAACGTGGCTTCAGGCTGCAAGACATCCGCCAGACCAAAGTCAGCCAACATTGCGCTTCCATCAGCCCGAACCAAAATGTTGCCCGGTTTGATATCGCCGTGTCGAATTCCGGCCGAGTGTAGAGCTGCCAGCGCCCCACTGCACTCACGTAGCCAACGTGCAATCTGATCAGATTCGGGACTTTGTACCGCGCCTAGAGCGCCATGTTCCGCATATTCCATTACGATCGCAGGGACTTCTGGATCATCTATGCATGCGTATATAGAAACGAGATGGGGATGACAAACCTTTGCCGCCAACCGCGCTTCCTGCAATAGAACGCTTGGTTCATTCGCGTGCGTAAGCAGCTTTATGGCGACCTGACGTTCCAGTCGCCTGTCGTGTCCGAGCACAACCGTGCTAAACGCGCCGGCACCGATGATGCGCTGGGCATCAAACTGCTGCAGCTGTTCGGAACGAGCAAAGCGTTCGACGATTTCGTCGAAAGTCATCCTGGTTTCACCCCGCAATTCGCGCAATGCCCCCATAGCACCACGCTCAGGATTACCAGTGTATTGACGAAATCTGGCAATTACAACGTAACTTCAGAGCGAATTCGCTACACCAATGCTCTAACTGTGATTGGTAATTAAGGTCCGTCCCACATTGCGGTGCAATGTGCGGAAAAGGTTTCTATGAGCGCCACTCCGGCAACCAAGCTTCGTCTTAAATTATCAAGATTGCCGTAGTTAAGCCGCCTGGAGATTTGAGTTGTTAACACGATCTAATCGGCCAATAAAAAGCACTGCTCCGGTGGAAACCGCGAATTACTATTCCGCTTCGAATCGATAGCCCACGCCATATACCGACTGGATGGGTATATGCTCCGCATCTGCTTCTCCAAATTTAGTTCGGATTTTTTTGATGTGGCTATCTATAGTACGCTCGCTTGTCGCGCGATAATCATCATAAATTGAGTCAAGAAGCTGGACTCTGCTCCAAACTCTTCCAGGCGAACTCGCCATTAGCGACAAGATACGAAATTCTACCGCAGTCAGCCGTAGATCCAATCCCTTCCAGAATGCTCTCTGACGCTCTCCATCCAGTTCAAGACTGGACCATGCCGAAACATCCCGCCATTGCACCGCTCGCCGAAACAGCGCGTTCAGACGAGCAATGACTTCTGCTGGAGAAACTGGCTTACAAACATAGTCATCCGCGCCTAGGTTTAAACCCTTCAGACGGTCTACTTCTTCGGTCTTTCCCGTCGTCATGATTATGGGCACGGTAGAAAATTCGCGAATTTGATTACACAAATCGAACCCGTCGGCATCCGGCAACACGATATCAAGCAGTATGGCATCCGGCTCGTTGGCACGTAGCCAAGGCACTACCTCTGAGCCCTGATCAATCCAAAACACTTCAAATCCCGCGTCCGACAAAGCGTCAACAAGCACTTCTGCTTGAATTGGCTCATCTTCTACCAGTAAAACGACAGGTACAGATTTGTTATCAGTTGTCACTGCTGTATTGCTTCATTGCATTTATCGTTAAAATTGCGGAGTCTACTATCCAAAGAATTTACTGGGACTTGTATGTTTTCTCAAACCAGTCACAAGTGTTCGATCGCGGCTGTACTGTTACTAGTATCGTTGTTGACGTCGACCATTGGTAGCACGCAAGAGGCTGATTCGGATCTAGCAAACTTGCTTGCCATACTTGAAGAAGAGACTGAACTTGCCACCAAGACCCGAATGAACAAAGACTTTGTGCCGGGTTTGCTAACGGTTTTGGAAGGACGGAGGCTAAGATCCCTTGGACTCCGTACTGTGGGAGACGCGCTGTCGCTAATTCCCGGCGTGCAAGCGCAGGCTGATCGCAACGGTTCACCGACGGCATTGGTTCGTGGGATTCCCTTTCCGTTCAACAACGGTAGCATACAAATTCTTGTCAACAGCGCTTCGATAACACGCGAGTCACTTGGAACAAATTCTTCGGCATTGCTAATTCCGCTGACTCAAGTAGAGCGAATTGAGTTCATACGCGGGCCAGGGTCGGTTGTATATGGCGACTACGCTTTCCAAGGGTTGCTTAATGTTGTCACCAGTAGAGATGACAATAACTTGATGGTTACTGTCGACGATCACGACGCACTCGCTGCGAACGTTAATTTTTCGAGCAAACTGGGTGCTTTCACTACAAATGCGAGTTTTGGCGCATTCGATAGTACCGATGCCAAACTGCCGGTCGGCGAACGAAATGCAGACGAGCAGCGGGAAACACTATTTGTAGACGCCCAGTCAGAACATTTCCAGATACTTTTAAATTACCTCAATCGCGACGTTGAAACTCCATTCATACCCAGAACCCGTCCACTGAATGTCGCGGAAACAAATTGGACTTTGCAAGCGGGCTACAGCACCCAAATAGGCGAGGACCTGGAACTCAAATTTCGCGGCACTCTACAAGATCTAGATGCTGACTATGGCGTAAACTCATTCGACGGCGATAAGCACGAATTATCGGCGGAAATTGTTTGGACCGGTTGGGAATCCCATTCGATTGCCAGTGGCATCGAGTGGAGCGACTCGGAGCGTTCATCTGCGTCCTTCAGTAGTGCTCCAATGCCAGGCAGACCACCTCCGCCTCCCATTCGAATAGGTTCGGGAGATGATAGAGAGATCAAAAGTCTTTTTATTCAAGACGCGATTGCAATCAATGATGATCTGCGAATCACCGTTGGCGTGCGGTATGACAATATTGACATTGTCGGATCTCGATTCACGCCTCGACTATCTGCGGTTTGGCAGCCAGCAGAGAGGCACATTATTAAATTGCAATACGCAGAAGGATTTCGAACGCCAACTTTCTTCGAAGCGGCATCGCCGCAGGCACCGCCAGACCTGGACTTCGAAATTAACGAAACCTTGGAGCTGGCTTGGATATACAGAAACCCGAACACAACGATGCGCTTGGCATTCTTCGATAGCGACATTGACGACATGGTATTTATCAATTTCGCCACACGTGAGTTTAGTAATGTAGCAAACGCAGATTCCCATGGGGTTGAATTCGATTGGGAACACACGCTCAACGCCAATATTCGGCTGTCAGGAAACATATCCTGGAACGATAGCGAAGATAACCGCAATCGAGATTTAGTGAATTCTGACATCCCATCTCCGGGCAACTTGCTCGCGGATGCAAGAATTCTCTGGACGCCCAGGACGAATATGATTGTGGGTGTTCACGGCGAATACGTCGGAAACAGCGATGCGGACGTTGCTGTAGACGACAGCTACTCCTCTGTGGATTTGTCGGTCACCTGGGAAGAATTGTTGCCGGAATTGGATGCACAAATCTCTGCAAATAACGTGTTCGGCTCGGACCAAATCTATTTGCTGGAGACTCCAGTTGCAACTCAAGTGCAGAAGTATGATGACCGCACGGTTTGGGCACGAATGACCTGGAGCTGGTAGCACCTGCCATGGGCCGACCCACAATTCTCATTGTTGACGATGAGCCGACCAATATACAGGCGCTCGCCGCGCACCTAGGCGAGGAATTCGAGGTGCGCTTTGCTTTAGGTGGCACTGACGCTCTGCGCATCATGGAAGAATCGGATATAGACCTGGTGCTCTTGGATATGGTGATGCCAGGTATGAGCGGACTTGAGGTCTTGGCCAGCATCAAAGCCAATCCTGAAAAAGCCCAAATACCGGTCATTTTTGTCACTGCAAGTGGAGATGAGGCCGATGAAGCCACTGGCCTGGACCGCGGCGCTGTCGATTATGTGGTCAAACCGTTTCGACCGGCTGTGGTGCTCGCCAGAATTCGTACTCATCTTGAGTTGCGTCGTCAGCGACAACTTCTGGAACGGCATGCATTCATTGACAGTCTGACAGGAATTGGCAACCGCCGGCGCTTTGACGAGGCACTCAAATCTACTTGGTCGAATGCAATGGAGGATAGCTCCGCTCTAGCGCTAGCGATCATCGATATTGACCACTTCAAACGATACAACGATCACTACGGTCACCCTCAAGGGGATCGAGCATTACAGCAGGTGGCGGAGGTTCTGTCGGACGCTGTATCACATCAAGAAGCAACACCGACACGCTATGGCGGCGAAGAATTTGCGCTGATTCTGTCAAGCGCGACACAGCAGAAAATAAGAGAAACCGTGGTCAGTATGATGAATGGGATTCAACGCGCGAAGATTGCACATAAAGCTTCTCTGGTGACGGACTCGCTAACGCTCAGCATAGGCGTGGTGTCCCTTTTCCCTACTGAAAAAGACGACCCAAATATGCTGGTACAGCTGGCCGACAAACAGCTCTATTTAGCAAAAGAAAGTGGTCGCAACCAAGTCCGGTTAGAGATATATGACCATGAAGGTACCAAAACGACTTACGAAATCACCTAACCACCAGATCATTCGCGGCTTGACGCCTAGACGTACTCGATAGACTTTCGGCGCCATGGCATGTCAGTCCCCCTGCTCTTCAACCTCCCGCAGAACGGACAGGGCCTGCGGAAACTTAAGCGCACTCATGTGTTGATCCAGCTCGGCATATTGTTCCGGACTGAGTTGCGCTCGCAACGACTCGCTCAACGCTTCGTAAGTGGCCAGCGCCCTGATGTCCTGGGTCTTTAGGAGTCCTGTCAGTGCATCCAAGTCAACGATGATCGTAGAACCATCCTGCGAGGGCGATTCAGCCAAGGGCTCCTGTGGTTCGCCCTTTCTAGAATCCTCCAATGAGCCTACATCCACAGAACAAAACTCATCGCACTCGCTCTCCAGAATCTCGATCGCCTGCTCAAGCGCATCGCCGTTGGTGGCAGCGTTCTCAACGGCTTCTGCGGCGCCTGCTAGCCTAGCCACACCCAGGGTCGCCGCGGCACCCTTTATGGTATGTACATAGTTGGCAACCGCTTTGCGGTCTCGATCATTGAGACTTTGCCTAACACCGTCAATATCTGCAGGGAGTCGCTGTTGTAGCTGGCGAAGTAGCTTCTTGAATAAAGACACCTTGCCTCTGACGCGTTCCAAACCTTCCCGCACATTAATCGTGTCAAGA
>CAZVYE010000053.1:17514-19290 GCA_964630895.1 uncultured Gammaproteobacteria bacterium
AGACACCTTGCCTCTGACGCGTTCCAAACCTTCCCGCACATTAATCGTGTCAAGAGCAGTATTGTTTAACGCAGGAGCAGATGGCAGATTTGATTCAGTGTTTGCCACTGCAAGCGGCAGCCATTTGCCGAGCGTGGCGCGCAACGCATTTTCGTCGATGGGCTTTGAAATGTAATCGCTGAACCCGGCCGCCAGGAATCGAGTCCGATCTCCGATCATGGCGTGTGCGGTCAGCGCAATGATCGGCAATTCCTTTAAGCCGTCAATCTCGCGAAGCTGCGATGTCGCGGCCATACCATCCAGTTCTGGCATTTGGATATCCATCAAGACGGCATCGAATGACTCTCGTTCGACCATTGAAATCGCCTCAATACCGTTCGTTGCCACCGTTACCACTAGACCCAATTCTTCCAGCAACTCGATAGCGACTTCCCGATTGATCTCGTTGTCCTCTGCAAGCAGAACATGTCCCACCAGACGGATGTCGGAATGGTCTGAAGCGGTCGCGGCAACCTGTCTTCCGTGCGAAGCACCAGTGGATTCGCCACTTGGCGCTCTGGTTATCTTCATAATCGTGTCGAACAATGCAGAAGGATTTACCGGTTTGTGGAGAAAATGCTGAATTCCCAGAACCTCTGCCTGGTTTTCCAGGTCCTCACCTCCATATGCCGTTACCATCACAATAGTCGGGCAATGATCAGGCCATCGGGAAGAAAGCTCGCCTGCCACGCTAAGTCCATCCTGCTCGGGCATTTTCCAATCCATGAATACGAGGTCGTAGGGCGTAGAGGCCTCCACGGCTCTTGCTACACGAGCTTGGGCTTCGCTGCCATCACCTGCCACGTCAGCGCGAATCTTCAAGTTACGCAGCATGTCCGCTATAACGCGTCGCGCGGTCGCGTTGTCGTCAACGACCAAAGCACGCAAAGCATCAGTTTGCTGGCAGGTCTCGTGGAGTTCTTCAGAATCTGGCACTGCAAGAGTTACCACGAAAGAAAATCTGCTGCCCTCGCCTGGCTCCGAGTCCACCTGAATCTGGCCGCCCATGCCGTCAATCAGCCTCTGGCTGATGGCCAGGCCCAGACCGACCCCGCCGTGGGAGCGGGTAGAACTTTGATCCACTTGAGTAAACGGATCGAAAAGCGCCGCCAGGTTGTCCTTTGATATGCCGATCCCTGTGTCGGATACCGAAAACTCTATGATGTGCCCGGAAGCGTGATTGCCCATGCTGGTAGCGCGCGCTAGAACTTCCCCTTTTTCGGTAAACTTGATGGCATTGGTCACCAGGTTAACCAACACCTGCTGGAGACGAAGCGGATCTCCCATGACAAAGACGGGAATCTCCGGATCGATGTCTATTACCAATTCAATACCGGCATCTGCAGCTTTTTGCCCGCATATTGAACCCAATTCAGCGAACAACTCAACCATCGACATCTGGGTATTTTCCAGTACCGGCTTCCCCGCTTCGATACGCGACAGGTCCAGAATGTCGTTCATTACACCCAGTAAAAGGTGGGCGCTGCTGCGGGCGCGGTCGAGCATGCCGCGCTGACGATCGGTCAGCGGAGTTTTCTGCAGTAAACCTGTCATACCCAGGATGGCATTCATGGGCGTTCGGATTTCATGACTCATATTAGCTAGAAACTGGCTCTTTGCCGTGTTCGCTTCCTCCGCCGCATCGCGTGCCTGCTGCAACTCCAGTTCAAATTGCCGTTGTTCTGAAATGTCTCTGGCTATTCCATCTGCACCAACAATCGTGCCTTCATCGCCCAG
>CAZVYE010000054.1:0-1377 GCA_964630895.1 uncultured Gammaproteobacteria bacterium
GGGTTTATATGGGCGCGCTGGATCGTCTGAGCGCCCCGGTGAATGGCTGGCGCAGACTTTGGCAAGGCCTGGGTCTCGTTCTCTTGATTCTTGGTGCGTTGGAACTCATTGGCGCGGCCAGCGGCGGGACCGACCCCTTGCGCCCGCTGAAGACATTGGGAGGCGGTTCTGCGCAGCCTGCGGATTCTGTAGAGTTTGAGAAAATCAAAAGCGTTGATGACCTGACGAGAAAACTGGCGGCCCACGACGGACCGGCTATGCTGGATTTCTACGCGGATTGGTGTATAGACTGCAAGCGCATGGATCGTTACACCTTCCCAGAACCACCGGTGCAGCGGGCGCTGGCAAAAGGCAAAGCGTTTAAGGCCGATGTCACTGCCAATGATGCGATTGACCAGGCACTGTTGGAGCATTTTCAATTGTTTGGTCCTCCAGCGATACTGTTTTTCGATGCATCTGGCAACGAAATGCCAGAGTACCGCGTCGTAGGTTTTCAGCGCGCGGACGACTTTGCAAAACACGTAGAACAGGCATTTACAGCGGGGCAGCGCAATGAATAAAGCGACTGGTTTGATCCTGATTGCGGCGATTGTTAGTGGTATCGCCGGCTATTGGCTGAGTAGCACCATGCAGGATAAGGAGGCGACCCAAGCGGTCGATGCGGTGAATAACCAGGCGCAGGCGAATTTGGCCGCCTCCAGTGATAACAAATTGCCAAACTTTGCCTTTGAGCTAGTCCGTGGCGGCACGATTGCAAATC
This sequence comes from uncultured Gammaproteobacteria bacterium, assembly GCA_964630895.1. Lineage (GTDB taxonomy): Bacteria > Pseudomonadota > Gammaproteobacteria > Xanthomonadales > SZUA-38 > CAZVYE01. The sequence continues at coordinate 761 of CAZVYE010000054.1, forward strand.
AAGATCTGCTGGGCCAGGCGCATCTGGTCAATCTGTGGGCAACCTGGTGCGCGCCGTGTCGGCGAGAAATGCCGGCCTTAATGGCGTTGCATGAAGAAATAAAAGACGAAGGAGCTGCGGTCTTGGGCGTGGCAATGGATGACCCCCAGGAAGTGCGCGAGTTCATCGAAAACCTCGGTATTGAATACCCTAACGCTTTGGCTCCAGGCATGCCGGGTACACGCTTCGCTCGAGATCTGGGTAATGGCAACGGGTTGTTGCCGTTTACCGTATTTGTCGATGCTAACGGCAATATTGCTGATGTCCATTTTGGTGAATTGAAGATAGAAGATGCGCGTCGCAAAATGCGTGCGCTGATGTTGTAGCCAAGAGTAAACTTGTTCCCAGGCGCAGCAAAATGCAGCCGCGCCTTCCGTGGCGTGCTGCTTACTCTTCCCTAAGTGCCCCTGCTCTTGCGCCGACCCATGCTTCAGCGCTTCCCCTTAACCCCTTTAGTTTGCCATTTTCTATTCTCAGTTCTATAGAGGCTCTACCAAACCTACCGTCAGCAAACTTACCTGATGGATGTAAGCCCGTTCCTACAATGGCCAACATATGTCAATTTCTGCCTAAGCGAA
>CAZVYE010000054.1:1387-17147 GCA_964630895.1 uncultured Gammaproteobacteria bacterium
ATGCTTCAGCGCTTCCCCTTAACCCCTATAGTTTGCCACTATGGGGTTTGGATTCTATAGATGCACTACCAGTCCGAGCGTCGGCAAACGCACCCTGACGGTGTAAGCAAAATCCTACAGACAGTTATTTCTGCCTAAGCGAATGGGACATGTATTCACCTTGGCTCTCGCCTAGTCTATGGGGCAATCTGAAACGAACCATTTCGTTTGTCAGCCTGAGAATCCGGAGCGAAACATGCAAATCACCTTAGAATTGTCGGAGCAAGATCTAAGTCACTTCCGTCGCGTTATTGAACGCACCGATGGCGCGCTTGCGCTGGGCGACCCAGATGCTATCTGCGCTGCTGCAAGAGCAACGATTGAGCGCCTGGACGAAGCGAACCTTGCTCCCTATATTCGACGCCAGTTTGAGCATTTGCGCGCGCTGATAGATATGCTCAATGATGAGGCATGGGCGTTGCCCGAAGCTGAGCGGGGTTGGGTGCTTCGCGCGCTGGCGTACTTTACCGATCCTGAGGATTTGGTGCCGGACGACATTCCAGGCCTGGGTTACCTGGATGACGCGATTATGGTGCAACTAGCAGTTTCCCAACTGCGACCCGAAATTGAAGCCTACGCTGATTTCTGCGCCTATCGGCAAGCGGAAATCAGTCGTCGAGGTGAATCTGCCGATAACCTGGATCGAGCGCATTGGCTAGTGGACCGCAGAAAGCTTCTACATAGTCGCATGCGTAATCGCCGCCGCACACGAAGCGTGAGCAACGGTGGAGATCGTGGGCTGTTTAGCTCTCACTAGCCGAACCAGGGCGCCACATGTTGATGTGGGGTATGCCGTCCTCTAGATATTGTTCACCTTGGCAGCTAAAGCCTAGAGATTCATAGAATTGGACCAGGTAGGTCTGAGCTGAAAGGACAATTTGCCGGTCTGGCCAAAGCAACTGCGCATGTTCGATCGCCAACTTCATTAACTGACGTGCAAGCCCGGACCCCCGAGCTTTCTTGGCCACAAGGACCCGCCCAATAGCGGGCGCAGGGCGGTCATTTCCGGGTGCCAGCAGCCGTAAATATCCGACCAAATCGTCCCTGATCAGTGCCTGCAGATGCAGCGCATCGTAGTCTGCGTTGTCCGCGTCGAGATAGGCACAGTTTTGCTCCACCACAAAAACCTGTTGGCGCAACATCATTACCTTATGCCAGTCAGGTGCATCCAATTCTGGCAGCTTGTTCCATTGGAAATGACATTCCATACTGTTATTAGACAATTTGAATTTTCGTCAACTGGGTGGCCGATATAGTAGCCCAATATTGGTTGCGTGCTACCATGATCTCCCGTTAGCTGCCCGTAATTGCTGTGCCAAACCTTCTGTCTTTAACCGCTAGAGTCTTCTGTGTCGCACTGCTGAGCCTCGCCTGTGTTGGCGTGGGCGCGAATACGACGTGGCACCGGGTAAAGACTGCGGGCATCCTGCAGATTGGAATTACTGCTGAAACCAGAGATACGCTCTCACCCAGCACCCAGTTGGTGCAGTCATTTGCGCAACAGCATAATCTTGATCCACGCTGGCGTGTGTACCCGGATCTTGATGCAGCACGTTCTGCGCTTGATCGTGGGGAGGTGGATTTTCTGGCCCATCCCCAGGACCGCACGCTAGCCCAGGTGCAACCCTACTTGTTTACCCTGCCGCTGTTGCATGCAGATCTTTGGGTCGTCGCCAACGCTGAGGCTGAAGCCAAAGTTCCTTCAGCACTGCATTTGCGCACCATAGGAGATGCTTGGCATGCCGGCCTCCAGCTGCGATCACAGCAGCAATACCGCCTGCGGTTTGTGCAAAAGCGATTGCCCGTGCACGAGGTTTTGGAAAAGGTCGCCATGGGCGAAGCGGAAGCCACTTTAGCCTATGACTTTGAACTGGATAGCGCGCGCCAACAGGACCAGCTGAACTCAGTCAAACTGGTTCGCAGTGCGGTTCCTTTGGCGTGGATGCTGCGCAGCAAGGACCATCTGCTAGCAAACCAGCTAAACGACCATTTGCGAGCGAGTCTACTAGCCGAAATGCCCAACTTTGTGAGTACCGCAGACTGGGATGCGATTCTAGCTTCCAAACATTTACGGCTCATAACACTGTATGGTCCCAGCACCTTTATGCTGTGGGAAAACAGACGCTTCGGCTACGAGTATGAGCTGATGAGAGTTTTCGCTCGGAAGCATGGCTTGCAGCTAGATGTTCGAGTCGCAGCGAACGAGGCAGAACTGTACGAGGCGCTGCGCAACGGACAGGCGGATCTGGCTGGTGGATTCCTACGCCCGAGGGAGTTGCCGCAAGATGTGCAATCATCCGAGCCAGTTTATTATTCCCAGGGCGTTTTGGTTGCTCGGAAAGAAAGGTTTAGCCGATTCAATATGGCTGATTTACATGGCAATCGGATATTCGCGAACACCAATAGTCCGTTTCTACCAACTCTCAATCGCTGGCAAGAGCAGGGCATTGGCCTGAGACTGCATGACGACGAACGCAGCGTCGGCGAACTGCTGCCTGTGCTCAATAATGGGGTCACAGATCTGCTACTAATGCACGATTACGAGTACTACACCGCTTCGGCAAGCTATCCAGAGCTGCATGCAGTGTTGCGAACCGCCGAAGATGACGCGCGTGCCATGGCAATCCGGGCGGGCAATCCAGAGCTAAAGCGACAGCTGGATATATTCTTAAAATCGGAGATGGGGAGTAACCGCCAAACCCGCATCGCGAATCGCTATTTCAATACGCAGCTTCGCGGTCAGAAGTTATTGGCAGCATTAAAAGCCCAGTCTCATACGCACAGAGTGTTCTCTCCGTATGATGACCTGGCCCGACGCTATGCGCGCTATTACGACTTTGACTGGCGGCTCATTCTGGCCGTAATGGCGCAGGAAAGTGCCTTTGATTACAAAGCGGTGTCATATACCGGTGCGAAAGGGCTTATGCAGGTTCAGGATGTGGCGGCACGTCAGGTCGGCATTACCAACATGTTTGAGCCGCAGTCCGCGATCCACGCGGGAGTTAAATATCTGGATTGGGTTCGGGATCAATTCGATGAAACCCTATCGGTACAAGATCGCACCTGGTTTAGCCTTGCTGCCTACAATGGCGGTATTCGCTGGATCAAAGAAGCACGAGTGGCTGCGACAGAGCAAGGTTTGGATCCCAATCGATGGTTCGGCGGTGTAGAGCAAGCGTTGATTCAGCTCAAGCGCAGCGATCCGGAAGGCCGCTTTGCCAGATTGGACGTTGCCCAAGTGACGGATTATGTGAGAAAAGTTCGCGCTTACTATGATTCCTATGCCCGTATGACGTCGGCACCCAAGCCACAAACACAACAACTGGTCCAATACTCAAAAGCAGAGCAACAGCGCTCAGCAAGACTTACGCAGGCCAGTTTTGTCGCAGCCAATGCTGCACCTGGGCCGCAGACCCCGTAAAGCGAATCTTGTCTAGCTTTTGGCGGATTTGATAGTCATACATGGGGTCGTAGTATTCCACCAGTAACTTATGTATCCACACTTCGTGTCCCGTGGCGTCACCGCTGTTGCGCTGGTGCGCTAAAGCCGTTTCCATCTGTTCGCGCAGCTGTTTGTGGCGAGCCCCACCCAGTCGACGCTTGATTCGATCCAGGCTCGCAGTCAAGTGGGATACGAACCGATCCCAGCCCTCATCCTCGCCGTATTCTGCTGCAAAAGTCTGCGCTTGTTCGATGACGTAGTCTTGCTTGATACGTTCGGTGCGTTCGCTGAGATCCGACTCTACGATGACAATGTGGGCAGATTTCATGCGCTTCCATAAATCTACGGGGACGCTACAGCGCCCAATACAGCGGCTCTCGTCTTCTACCACAATGTTCCGCTGTCCCAGCGCATAGCCCCTGGCCGCCTGGGCATAGAGCGCATGTTCAAAATCTACCTGGCTTGGTTGGGGCGTTACCATTCTGCCAAAACCGGAGCCACGATGATTTGCGCACCCTTCCAAATCCCAAAAGGCCGGTGCTTTTAACAATATTTCGGTCTTGCCGGTGCCAGTACGTCCGCCCAGTATCAGCAGTAAGGAATCCGACAGTTGCCGCTGAAATTGATCGATAAAATAGCTTCGAGCCGCTTTATAGCCACCCTCAAGCTTGGGGATGGTCACATTTGCTTCCCGCAACCATTGCTGGGCGATACCGGAGCGTTGGCCGCCTCGAAAACAATACATGAGAGCCTCAGGGTGTTCGCTGCAAAAATCTACCCACGCCTGCACGCGCTGGTCTTTAGTGTCTCCGCTTACCAGGCGGTGGCCAAGTTCTACCGCTGCCTCCGGGCCTTTGTGTTTGTAGCAATGCCCGACTTTTGCGCGCTCCACGTCATTAAGTATGGGTAGGTTGACTGCTCCCGGTAGAGCGCCTTTTGCAAACTCTACTGGCGCGCGTACATCTATCATCGGAACCGGATCCGTCAATAGCGAGGCATAGTCATGAAATACTTCGGGGGACATTAAACAACGCGAATCATAGGTTCAGATGCGGTCTCTATGGTTCCAATCTGTTGCAGCGAAACGTCGTGCGATTCTGCCACGGCCTGCAATTGCTGCAGTGATTCTGGTGCCGCAGAAATTAACAGTCCGCCGCTGGTCTGTGGATCACATAGCACGGCCTTTTGGAGTTCGCTTAGCGTACTGACATGCTGACCGTAGCTGGCAAAATTGCGCTGCGTGCCTCCGGGTACTGCGCCTTCTTCGATGTAGTGGTCAACACGCGCTATTCGCGGCACGCGCTCCCATTCAATTTGGCCTGACGTGCCACTGCCACGGACCATTTCCAGAAGGTGTCCAAGCAATCCAAAGCCAGTAACGTCGGTAATGGCGTTGACTCCCGGAACGCGGGCTAGTCCAGCACCCACGGCGTTGGGTCGACACATCCATTGTGTTGCCACTCCCCGGTCATCTGCTTGTAGCAGTCCTTTTTTCTCGGCGGTAGTGAGTACCCCAATGCCAAGCGGCTTGGAGAGCAGCAAAATATCTCCGACCTGCGCTTGATCGTTCCGTTTGAGCAAATCCAATTCGACGACGCCAGTTACTGCTGCGCCGAATATTGGCTCTGGCGTATCAATGCTGTGGCCACCTGCCAAAGCAATACCCACGTCAGCACAGGCTTTGCGACCTCCGTCTACCACGCGACCGGCCACCGATGCGGGGAGTTTGCTCATGGGCCACCCCAGCACTGCGATTGCCATGATGGGTTTGCCGCCCATGGCAAAGACATCGCTGATAGCATTGGTTACTGCGATACGACCAAAATCGAAGGGGTCATCCACGATGGGCATGAAAAAATCAGTAGTGGATACGACACCCGTGTTGTTACCGATGTCAACCACAGCCGCGTCATCGCTGGTTTGGTTTCCCACGATCAGGTCAGGAAAATCGGGCAACTTAAGATTGCTGGCCAAAATCTCTTGCAGATCGGCGGGGGACAGTTTGCATCCGCAGCCTGCGCCATGGCTGTATTGGGTAAGTCGAACATCCACTGAGTCAGTCATGGTTGTCATTTTGTGCCTTCTTGATGCGTTTTGCGTACACAGCAAATTCCTTGGCGAGCTGTTTGTCACCATTTTCTTCCGCAACCTGAGCGCCGTCTTCAAATGCCTTCAGTGCGCCTTCCAGGTCGCCTTCCTGCTGCAGTGCCTTGCCCAACCATTTATACGCGGCAGAGAAATCGCCATCCAACGCCAGAGCCTCTTGCAGGTGTTTGATTGCAGACTGAGTGTCAGTTTCGGCCAAACAAGCTTGCGCCAGGCTCACTCTGAGCAGCGCACTATCCTGGCCGCGGTCTAGCATCTTTTCTAATGCCGCACGCTGCATCTAATTCTTCCAGAAGGTTGGGGTTAGCAATACCAGCAGCGTGAAAATTTCCAGTCGTCCCAAAACCATGGCGACGCTGAGCACCCATTTTGCCGGGTCGGACAGTTCTGCGAAGTGGGGTCCAGCCTGGCCCAGTGCGGGACCCAGATTGTTCAGACAGGCTACCACCGCTGAAACGGCAGTAGTCAGGTCCTCGCCTGAGGCTGCCAGTAGCAACGATAGAGCGCCAAAACATGCCATGTACAAAGAGAAGAACCCCCATACCGACTGGATAACGCGTTCGGATGTACTCTTGCTGCCGATTTTTATTGGCGCGATGGCGGAGGGGTGAATCAGTCGAGTGATCTCCCGCACGCCTTGTTTGTACAGTAGTAGCGCGCGAATTACTTTGATGCCGCCGCCGGTAGAGCCAGCACATGCCCCAACACAGCTCACCATCAGCAACAGCAGCGGCAGAGCGCCTGGCCAAAGGTAGAATGCCTCGGTAGTGAATCCAGTGGTGGTGGCCACGGAAACCGCTTGGAATACGCCATGGCGGAAGGACTCGCCTAAAGTATCGAAGGCCTCTCCGACGAACAATCCAATTGAGCAAACCACGGCCGTGGCGGCGAGCAACACGACGTAAGCCTTTAGCTCGGAGTCGCCGCGATATGGAACGAGGCTAGCGCGGCGCCAGGCCATGAAATGCAGCGCAAAATTGATGCCGCAAATGACCATAAAGACTATGGCTATGGACTCAATCATGGGGCTATCAAAGTACGCCATGCTTAAGTCGTGAGTTGAAAAGCCACCAATGGCAACGGTAGAAAACGCATGGCCAACGGCGTCGAATGCGGTCATGCCAGCCATCCAGTAGGCCATTGCACAAACCACCGTGAGACCCAGGTAAAGGTACCAAAGTGCCTTTGCCGTCTCTGTTATGCGCGGCGTCAGCTTATTGTCTTTCATCGGACCTGGCGTTTCGGCGCGGTACAGCTGCATGCCACCGATGCGAAGCATGGGCAGCACGGCAACTGCCAATACAATAATTCCCATACCACCCAGCCACTGCAGCTGCTGACGATAAAACAGGATGCCGGGAGGCAAGAAGTCGATACCTGTTAAGACCGTCGCACCGGTGGTTGTGAGCCCGGAGATAGATTCGAAAACGGCATCAGTGATGCTCATGTTTGGATAGTCTGAGAGCAGCAGTGGCAGCGATCCACACAGCCCCAGCACCAGCCAGCAGCCTACGACAACGACAAAGCCGTCCCGTATGCGTAATTCGCTAAAGCGATTGCGCACGGGGAACCAGATGATGGTTCCGAGCAACGCCAGCACCCAGAACACTTCAAGAAAAGGTAACCAGCTGCCATCGTCGTGCCAAAAGCCCACCGCTGCAGGCGGTAGCATGCTCAGACTGGATAAAACCAGCAGGACACCGAGAATACGTTGCGTGGTCTGAAAGCGCATGACTATAAGAATGTGGCTCCGACAAGAAACAAGCGCTCTACCTCGTCTAAATGCTTTTTATCCAGCACGAATAAGATGACGTGGTCTTCTGCTTCAACCACCGTGTCGTGGTGTGCCATGATGAGCTCGTCCCCGCGCACAATACCACCAATCGTCACGCCAGCTGGCAGCGGAATGTCTTCAACGGCACGACCTACTACCTTAGAGGATCGCGGGTCCCCGTGGGCAACTGCTTCAATTGCTTCGGCCTGCCCGCGACGTAGCGAGTGAATGCGTACCATATGGCCACGTCGCACGTGAGCAAGGAGTGCACCGATGGTGACTGACTGGGGCGACACCGCAATATCTATTTGGCCCGACTCGACCATATCTACATAGGCGGCGCGGTTTATGAGCGATATAACCTTCTTAGCTCCCATTCGTTTGGCCAGCATGGAAGAAAGAATGTTGGCTTCGTCGTCGTTGGTGAGCGCACAATAGACGTCAGTTTGATCGATATTTTCTTCTCTGAGCAGGTCTTCGTCCGCGCAATCTCCCACTAGAACAATCGTCTTCTCCAGTTCGTCGGCGATATACGCTGCCCGGTCCCGGGACCGTTCCAAGACTTTGACGTGATAGCGGTCTTCCAAGGCCCTTGCCAGATTGAGGCCGATGTTACCGCCGCCGGCTAGAATTACCCTGCGTGCTGGGTTTTCCAGCTTGCCCAGTTCGGTCATGATGGTTCGAATGTGGCGGCGCTCCGCCAAAAAGAACACCGTGTCACCGCTCAATATCATGGTGCTGCCTTCTGGCACGATATGGCTGTCGTGTCGGAAAATTGCGGCGATCCGAAGCTCAACGTGCGCCGGTAGCAGGCCGCTAATTTCAGACACTCTATGCCCGGTAAGTGCGCCACCCGGCACAGCTTCGACGGCTACCAGCTGAGCGCGGCCGTCGGCAAAATCCAGTACCTGTACTGCCCCCGGGTACTTAATAAGCTGATACACATGATCTGTGACCAGTTTCTCCGGGCTGATCAATACATCAACGGGTGAGTGCTCACGCTGAAACAGGTCGGGGTAGTCCAGGTACTCAGCCGCCCGGATACGGGCGATCTTGGTGGGTGTTTGAAAGACCGTATAGCAGATCTGACAAGCGATCATGTTCACTTCATCGCTGTTGGTCATGGCAACTACCATGTCGGCATCTTCCGCCCCGGCGCGTGTGAGCACCCTAGGGTGGGATGCGTGACCTACCACGCCACGAATGTCCAGCTTATCCTGCAGTTCTGCCAACCGAGCCTGGTTGGTATCGATAACCGTAATATCGTTTTCTTCGCGCGACAGACTCGCGGCTACCGAAGAGCCCACCTGGCCTGCGCCCAAAATCAGAATCTTCATTCGGTCATCCCGTTAATCTTTGTCGTTGATGCTTTTTGGATCGATGTCTAGCGACCGTAGCTTGCGATATAAATGGGTCCGTTCCATGCCAGAAACGTTTGCCAGTTTGCCCACACTGCCGCCTACATCCTTGAGTCGAGAAACCAAATAAGCTCTTTCAAACTGCTCGCGAGCCTCTCGTAGCGGCAATTGAAAGTCTACACCGGATAACTGATCACCACACGGAACAGGCATCAGGTTGCCCAAAGCTTGTTCCACCTCGTCAAGTTCAACTTCGCCGCTGCCCAGTATGAGCAGCCGTTGCACCAGGTTCTGCAATTCTCGAACATTGCCTGGCCACTGGTACTGGCGCAGTCTGTTTTGCGCGGCAACTGAAAAATGCCGGTACTCCAGCTTATCCTGATTGGGGAAGAATTCCGCGTAAAAGCGCAGTAGCTCTGGTACGTCTTCTGGGCGTTCTCGCAGCGCAGGAATAGTAATCGGGACGACGTTGAGCTGGTAATAAAGCTCCTGGCGAAACTTATCCTGGGAAACCATCTCTTCCAGGTTGGCTCGTGTAGCTGCGATCACGCGCACATCTATGGGGATAGATTCCTTGCCCCCGATCCGCATAATGTTGCCGCTGTCCAGGGCTGCTGATAGCCGCACCTGGGTCTCAGGGTCCATCTGCGCAACTTCATCGATAAAAAGGGTGCCGCCATGCGCCTGCTCTAACTTCCCGTAGCGCACCTGGTCGGCAAGTTCGCTACCGAAGAGCTCGACGGCTGAATTTTCCGGCGCTACGGAACCTGCATTCAACTCGATAAAGGGCCCATCTCTGCGACCAGAAAGATTGTGCAGATAGCGCGCGAACGTCGCTTTGCCCACACCGGCCTCGCCGTTGATAAGTATCCAGGTGTCATGTTGAGCCAACCGCTTTGCCTGGCTTTTTATATCGCGCATGGCTTCCGATACACCCACCGGCTCTACTACTGGCAAGCGACTGCGCAAGCCCTCGTTCTCTCGCCTGAGTTCGCCTGCCTCCAGCGCTCGCTCCACAGTTAGTAACAGCTTGGCAAGCGAAATAGGCTTTTCAACAAAGTCATAGGCACCGAGCTTGGTCGCTTCCACGGCGGTTTCCACCGTGCCGTGACCGGACATCATAATCACCGGGAACGGCAGGTCGCCGGTTTCCGCCCACTCTCTTAACAGGCTGATACCATCGGTTTCCGGCATCCAGATGTCGAGCAGTGCCAGGTCTAGCTTGCGGGCGCGCCTCGCCTCGCGTGCTGCTTTGGCGTCTTCTGCTTGAGATACCTGGTAACCCTCGTCTTCCAGAATTTCGGAAACGGTTTGACGAATGTCCGGTTCGTCGTCGACGACTAAAATATGGGGATTGCTCACGCTCTTGTTCTTCTTTTTTCCTTGGCAATGCCTTGAATCTCTATTGTCCCACGACTTGATGTTGTAACCAAACAACAATTTATTTTTCTCTATCGATAGAGATTAATCGCACCTGCATCCGCAGGTCGGTCTTTAATTGCGACTGACGTCGCAAGTTTATCTATGCGCTTTCGATCGCATCCTACGAGGAAGTTTGCAGCCGAGTGCGCCGCATTGCACTCTCTTTGGTGTGCACCAGGCTAGCTGTTACTGGCGCAACAGGCATTCGCGAGCTTCCGTGCTCGCACTACTGGTTAGGGGCTTTAAGGCGAGACGGCATCCTGCGGAAATGTCGCCGGAAACAACCCCACGCCTTCCCCGGAAGCGGCTGGTTTCCGAATCAAACGGGAAGTTTCCATTGGCGTACGCAACTCACTCTTCGCCGAGTAGACTCGTCGAAGAACTCAAACAGTGCGCCGCCTGAAAAATGGAAACTTTCTGCTCGATTCGGCGCCGCTAAACGGGCATCTAGTGCGCTATCGCCACGGCTATCGCGATAGCTATTTCTTCGTGCCGCTGTCAATTTCTTCCGACAATAAAAAGTCCGCGAGGCCTACATTTGATACGTCACTTAGCTTCATTTTTATTTCGCGTGACGATTCAACGAACTTTTTTGCCTTGGAATACTTGGTTCTTCTCTGCCAGCTGGCCTTGGGGTGCTCGACCGGGTATTCATAAGACGCTGAGGCGGTCTCTGTGGTGCTGTGAACTAGGCAGTTTCGAGCCTTAAACAGCGCGTCGAAATCTTGAAAGGGGCGTCGACTGAAGTCCAAGTCACAATTGGACAACTCCGCGACAAGTATCAACTTCTCTTTTGGCCCTAGCTTACGTTGCAATACGTCCCAATTCTTGAGCAACTGTTGACCAACGTGATTTAGGAACGACTCCAAGGCTAGCGCAGCGAAGAATGCCGCCGTTGTTGCATGAATGCCGTCTTTACTCTCAGCTAGCTCAAGATACCTTCTCGCTGAACCAGTAAGCTAATTGTGGCTGTAGACTATGCCTGTTGTAGCTTTCTCAAGAGCAATTTCTTCTTTCATCGGTGTCCTTCAGAAAGTTTTAGCCGACGTGGCCGGCTGCTTGTTCAACGGCTTCGGCTGGCAGCCTTAGTTCAAAAATGGCGCCACCGTTGCGGGCGTTACGAGCGGCAATACGTCCGCCGTGCTCCTCGGCAATTTTCCTTACAATTGCAAGGCCGATACCGGTGCCTCGGGCCTTGGTGGTCGCATAGGGTTCGAAAATGTTGGCGATCAACTCTTCCGGAAGCCCTGGACCATTATCCCGCAGGCTTAAGCACAGCCAGGCATGATGCGCCTGCCATTCCACGTGGGTTGCAAGGGAGAGTTTGAGCACCTTGGGCTCGGCTGCTTCCTGAGCGTTTTTAATCAAGTTGTGCAACAGTTGCCGAATTCTACCGCGGTCTGCAAACACACGTGGCTCACCGGTCATCCATTCTGTGGAAATTTCCGGCGCGGCGGCGCTTTGACGATAGAGCTCAATAACCTCGTCAGCAAGTTCTGATAGCTGCAATGGTTCCAGCTGTAAGGTAGGTGCTCTGGCGTACTCAGAAAACGCATTGACCATGGTCTTGAGTGCCTCAACCTGGGTCACAATAGTGCGCGTGCTTCGATCTAGTACTTCCGCGGCTTCCGCATCAAGCAACGAGAGATATTTGTGCCTGATCCTCTCGGCGGCTAGTTGAATTGGCGTTAGAGGATTCTTTACCTCGTGTGCTAAACGACGTGCTACTTCACCCCACGCTGCCTCTCTCTGGGCGGTGGCAAGATCAGTCAGGTCGTCAAATACAATCACTTCGCCACCCCCTGCCAATGGACCCAGGCGGGCACCTCGACACATCAAGACCTGTTGTCTGCCATCCCGATCGATGAGCACTTCCTGACGCCACTCAGTGGCATCTGCGGCCATCTCTATCTGCGCAATCAGCGGTTCCAGATTCGGGTCGTGCTGGTACAGCTCAGTGGCGGACTTGCCCAACATATGGTCCAGATCTACGCCCAGAATTTGCGACGCGGCAGGATTGCAGGTCATTAGCCGCTGTTGGATATCGAAGCTCATTACTCCGGAAGACAGTCGGCCCAGCACAGCCGCCAGATAGTCACGCCTTTGCTCTGCTTCATCCCGGCTCAAGGTGGCAGCCGCGGATGCTTGGGCAATTTCTCGTGTCATCGTATTGAACGACTGGACCAGAAATCCAAGCTCGTCGTTACTCGGAACGGGCAGTTGGCGATCATAATCGCCGGCCGCAATAGATTGGGTGGCCTCGGAGAGTCGGCTAATGGGAGCTGTCATTTTTTTCGCGGTGTTAAATGCCAGCAATACCGCCAGCAAGACACTTAAGAGCAAAACCAAAGAGAGAATAAGGACAAAGCTGCGTTTAAGCTGACTGCGCAAAAATGACAGATACTGATACTGTTCGTACTGTTGTTCGACATTGTACGCCTGTTCATCAAACCCTTGTTCAACGGGATATATCGCCTGCAGTACGAGTTGGGAGGTGCCGGGACCTCGGTCGCCGATCGACGCCAGCGCCCGAATCTGCAGTCGTCCCTCGTCAACCGGTTCTGCCGCCACATAGCTGCCGCTGCGGGCGGCCTGCACCAACAAAAACGAATGGGGGATATCGGGCTGCAAATTAACCAGGGATGTAGAGCGAGTGCCGATAATCTGGCCACTTTCATCGAAGACCGTTAGCTCCAATGCGCGGGTGCCAGCCAACAAATCGCGTAACTCGTTGCGAATTCTGCTGTTGCTACTGTCTCGCAGGCCGCGGGCGAGTCGTCGCACCTGATTCTGGGCCGACAGTTTTTGCACATCCAGAAATGATTGGCCAATAGCCAGGGCGTCATCCAGAGCGCCCTCTACGTCAACGTCAAACCAGCTGTCTACGCTGCGATTGAGAAAATCTACGGAGAACCAATACACGATACTGGCCGGCGGGACGGCAAGTGCCACGAAAATGATAACAAGGCGCAGGGTGAGGCGAGCACCGGGCTTATTGCCCCTAAGCTGCTGCGTGAGGCGCCAGATCCGCTGGCCAATAGCGGCTGCCAGAATCAGCAGGGCAGTGCCAACCAGCGCAAAAACCCAAAGGTAATAATCGCTAAAGCCTGTAAGGCCGCGGGTAGCGTCGCTGGCTAAATACAAGGCGGCAAACAGCACAATCAACGCAGCCCCGGTGGGCAATATGCGTTGGAACAATCGTTGTACGAGATTCTTTTGGCTCATCCGCCGACTTGCCCGGTGCTTTGGGCCTCATCATAACCGGCTTCGCCAGGTGCGTCCCAGTTATGCCAGTCGCTGTCTAGCTGCCACTGGGCAGAAAGATGCGCAGGCAGGCGTAGCGGCGGTGGCAATTCACCGATATCCAGCCAGATGCGAAAACGACGCGCTGGGGATGTTGGTTGGTCACCAACTAAAGTGGGCAAAGCAAAGCGACTCAGTCCATCCAGTGCATCAGCCAGCGTCGGAAATACCGTGCGCTTATCTGCAGGGAGGTCTTCTACTACGTATTGCTTGGTAAATGCCCGATAGATCAGTCGTCTTCGACCGGTGAATTCAGCCAGTACTTTATCCCAAAGCCATGCGCGTGATTCTACGAACTGATAACGCCAGCTAAACGTGAGCATGACGCCGTTGCGCAGGGCTTCTTCCTGTTCTTCAACCAGGTCAAACGCGGCAGAAATTTCGCTGTATTCCGGATAATGCAGTGTTTCGAGAATAGTTATGTTGGGTTCTGCGGCAACCGCAGCATTAACGAACGCTATGGCCGCTAGCAGCAGCGCTACTTTGCAAAAGGTCTGCAGCGCGTTGTTAACCTGTCTTTTCCAGCAGCGCATAGAAAAAACCATCCATATTATCGTCCCCCGGCAAAATTTGCCGGCCCGGACCGCAAGGCTGGCCCCAGGGAGCCTCTATTTGGGTTGCTTTAGCATCACGGGTACGGGCCAAAAATTCTTCAATTTGCGAACGATTTTCCGCGGGCAAAATCGAGCAGGTTGCATAGAGCAGTTTGCCACCTGGTGAAAGTCTGTCCCAGGCTTTGTCTAATAGCTTGGCTTGCAGCCGTTGTAGCTGATCGATGTCTGACTCACGGCGCAGCCACTTGATATCTGGGTGTCTGCGAATTACGCCCGTGCCAGAGCAAGGAGCATCCAACAGAATAGCATCAAAGGTCTGGTTATCATGCCATGTGTCGGTAGTGGCATCTGCTGCGACCAGCTCGGCGCTGGCGCCTATTCGATGCAGATTTTCTGCCACTCGGCGCAGACGGTCGCCATCAATATCTACAGCGGTCATGTTGATCGCAGGCGATTGTTCGAGTAAGTGGGCAGTTTTGCCGCCCGGTGCGGCGCAAATATCAAGTATCTGGCTGTTAGCATTCGGTGAGAGCAATGCTGCGGCCAGCTGCGCAGCCTGGTCTTGTACGGAAACCAGGCCATCTGCAAAGCCGGGCAGCTTGGTAACTTCTATCGGCTTGTCCAGAATGATCGCCTGGTCAGAGTGGCTGCCGGGCGCGGCTGCTATATCCGCCTTTTCAAGCAAGCTCAGGTAGTCGTCTCTGTTCGTCTTTTGCGCATTTATTCTTAGCCACATGGGGCCGGGCTTGTTGTTTGCGGCAAGAACTGTGTGCATTTGGTCGCCCCAGCCGCGCCGAATTCGCTCTATCAGCCATTCAGGGTGGGCAAAACGAAGTGCGGTACTGGTGCTGACCTCGTCCGATTCGATGATTTGCGGCGCGCCGTCACGCTGGTAGCGCCTGAGCACTCCGTTAATGACGCCTTTTGCCCACCGCTTGCCCCGTTTTTCGCAGAGATTTACGGTTTCGAAAACGGCCGCATGGCTGGACACGGCCATCCACCCCAATTGCAAGAATCCCAGCCTTAAAGCCACGGCCAGGTCCCAGTCTTTTGCTTTGAATGGTCGGCGTAGATAGTGTTGGGCAAGAGCATCCAGCTGGGGCAAATACCGCAGAGCCTCGTAGCTTAGTGCCGCGGCAAAGCTGCGATCCTTTGGTTCGGCCAGGGTATCGATATGTTCCGCTTTTGCCTGATCCAAGGACTTTCCTTTAACGGAAACCGCGTGGATTGTTTTACACGCTGCCCAGCGGGCATCGTATGGATTAGTAAGTCCCAATTATTGACTCGCTTTTGCTTGCAGTGCCTGCACATACTCTCGTGCGGGCTGGGGCTTGCGCCCTGGTCTCTGTACGGTAATTAGACGCAGCGAGCCGGAGCCGGTGCCTACAAGAATTTGATCGCCGGAGATAACAATTTCGCCGGGGTCGGCACTTGCGCCCACTGCCTCGGCTTCCCAAATTCTCAGGCGCTCATCATAAAGGTCTGCCCAGGCTACTGGCCATGCATTAAATGCCCGGACTGTTCGCGCCAGTTCTGCGGCAGATTTTTGCCAGTCGAGCTGCGCCTCTTCTTTAGAAAGCTTGTGTGCATAGCATGCGCCTTCAGCCTGAGGCGTGCTGGTGTAATTCATGGGTGCCATGAGGACCTCGCGCAGCAGGGCGCCACCCATTTGTGCAAGTCGATCATGTAGCGTGCTGCCAGTATCGGTAGATTCGATGGCGGTAGTTCGGCAGGCGAGTACTGGACCGGTGTCCAGGCCAGC
>CAZVYE010000054.1:17247-19124 GCA_964630895.1 uncultured Gammaproteobacteria bacterium
GAATCGAGTGTGACTCTGCGTATTGCTTGATCGGGCTGGGTGTAAGCTTTCGGCCGCGACCTGCCGGCCGGTCTGGCTGCGTCAGCACAACTACCACGTCATGCTCAGACTTACATGCGGCATCCAGGCACGGGACGGCGAAATCTGGCGTACCAGCGAAACCGATTCTCATGGCAGGGTCGCAGTGCCAGTCCTCAGAAGACTACGCGGCACTTTCTTGCCGTCGCTGCTTCTCCAGCTTTTTCTGCACGCGCTGACGCTTTAGCGGCGATAGATAGTCGACAAAAAGTTTGCCTTGCAAATGGTCCATCTCGTGCTGGATGCACACAGCTAGCAGCCCGTCAGCTTTCAATTCGAACGCTTCACCCTGCGCATTGAGTGCGCTGACGGTTACCGCTTTTGCGCGATCTACTTTTGCATAGATGCCCGGCACCGATAAACAACCCTCTTCATACACTTGGTTGCCTTCGCTGGCGACGATCTTTGGGTTGATGAAGACCAGAGGCTGTTCGCGGTCTTCGGCGACATTCATAACAATAACCTGCACATGTTCGTCAATCTGGCTTGCTGCCAAACCAATGCCGTCCGCAGCATCCATGGTTTCAAACATATCGGACACCAATTGCCGAATGTCGTCATTCACATTTTCCACCGGCTTCGCCTGTGTACGTAAGCGCGGATCGGGAAATTCTAAAATAGTTCTAGTAGCCATAAAGCGATATATGTGTTCAATTGGACCAAGATTCTACCACTTGAGCCGCTCTAACTCGGTGTTTTTCAGGCTCGTTGCATACCAAATAGTGATCTACCGCAAGGTTTGCAAGCTCTGTGCGGCGTATAACCTAGCTTACATTTATTCTTCACAGCGGCAATGCGGGAACACAAAAAAGTGTGAAACTACCGAAAAAAGGCCAGAATAAGGCCTCATTTGGCCCTTTCGCTTGCGCGTCAGGCATTTTCAGATAAACTAAAGTTCCCTGGGGATTCAAAGAATTGGCTGCCATGTTTAAACCAATACTTTCAATAATGCTTGCAGCGGCTTGTGCAACCAGCGTGTTGCTGAGTGGTGCATTCGCGCAAGATGTCGAGCTCCAACCTAATCACCCTGACCAATATGTGGTCGTGCGAGGTGATACGTTGTGGGATATTTCTGAGCGCTTTTTACAAAGCCCGTGGCTGTGGCCGGAAATTTGGGATGTAAATCCCCAAATTGAAAATCCCCACCTGATTTATCCTGGTGACGTCATTAATCTTGTGTACGTGGATGGCCAACCGCGTCTGCGCGTGACGCGAGGCGAGCGTCCCACGGTGACTTTGTCGCCGCATGCGCGCCGTACTTCTTTAAGCGAAGCAATTGCGCCTATACCCATCAGTGCGTTGCGTCCGTATTTGGATAAGCGAACCATTTTGAGCAGGGACGAAATTGATGGCTTGCCGTATGCGGTTGCGCTACAGGAAGAGCACGTCATGGCTGTTGCGGGTCAGAACATTTACGTTCGGGACTTAGATGCGCAGATTGGCGAGACTTATGCAGTTGTTCGTCCCACTGTCGTATTCATGGAAGTGCCTGACTCATTCCCCTGGGATAGAGCGAATAAGCGCCCAGACACTATGCGTTGGAGTTATCCCTCAGAACGGTCTATCAGCGATTACGTCCAAGATTTCTGGAAAGAGTATGTAACGTTCAAGTATCACGAGAATGTGGACGTGTTGGGTTATGAGGTGCTGCAAACTGCAACTGCAGAAGTAATTGCTACTGGCGATCCGACAACGTTGCGGCTGGTGAGCAGCGATATCGAAGTTCAGGAAGGCGACTTGATCGTGCCCGTATTTACGGCCAGCTACGACACCGAGTATTTCCCGCATCGACCCGACAA
>CAZVYE010000055.1:0-15578 GCA_964630895.1 uncultured Gammaproteobacteria bacterium
TTAGCGGCAAAAGAATGGAAAATCTTGTGCCGACGCCGACCTCCGAATGCGCTTCTACTGAGCCACCAAGCTGCTCTATATTGCGACGCACCACATCAAGTCCCACGCCTCGGCCGGAAATATCTGTCACTTTGGTTGCAGTCGAAAACCCGGGATGAAAAATGAAGTCGATTAACTCTCGATCATCAGGCGCAGCATCTGCGGTAATCAAGCCAGATTTCCTGGCGCGTTCGCGGATGCGATCCGGGCTAATCCCACGACCGTCGTCGCTTACTTCGATCAACACCTGATCGCCCTGGTGTTCTGCTCGCACGGCAACCCGTGCACGTGGCGGTTTGCCAGCGCGAACTCTTTCTTCTGGCGACTCCACACCGTGATCCATAGCGTTTCGAATCAGATGCGATAGCGGGTCAACCAAATGTTCAACGATGGTCTTGTCAATTTCAGTTTGCTCACCGGAAATTCGTAAGTCGACCTCGCGCCCCAGTTCGTGCTCTAGGTCCCGCACCATTCTGGGCAGGCGCACCAAGCTAGTCGCCACTGGAACCATTCGCATGCCCAGTGCGATATCCTGTAGCTGATGCATGGCGCGGTCCATGCGCTGCAAGCTGGACTGGGTCTCTGGCCGCTCCAGCACAGAGCGTTCCAGATTCTTGGTTAACATGGACTCTGCAATAATCAGTTGGCCAACTGTATTAATGAGGTCTTCAATCTTATCCACCGATACCCGAATGCTTTGCTGGGCCGATTGACTCCAGTCTTTTGTTGAATCTGTATCTGAGGGCTCGCGCGCGATGGGCTGCACGTCCCGAATTTCCAAGTCGCATTCTTCGGTCACCCAGTCAAATATTTCGCGGATGTCTTCTTCGCTGCACGTGCCATGCAAAATCAGATCCCAACTCATGTGGCAGTCGTGAGGATCAAATTTGGCAAAATCTGGCAGCGCTTTGGTATCAACTTGCGTCTTAATGTCGCCGAGCCGTTCCAACTCGCGCAAAATCTTGAGCACATCGTTACCGCTGGCAAGAATGTCTGAATATGGCGCGAATCGTATATGCCAGGTACTAGATTCCACGGCAGTGGCAGATTCTGACTCCGCTGCGGGCGTGTCAGCGCGATAGTGCGCCTTTACGTTTTGTAATAGCTCGGAGTGATTGGGTGGCGCTTCGCCGGGTGGTAACTGTAGCGCAGCGCGAAGGTGATCGATGCAGCGCAATAGTAAATTGGTGAGTTCCTTGTTCAGGGCGGTGGATCTTTTGCGCACCTGATCCAACAGAGATTCCATCTCATGGGTAATTTCGGCAACAGCGGTAAAACCAAAAGTTGCACTATTGCCCTTGATGGAGTGGGCAACTCGAAACATGGCATTCAGAGTTTCGGCGTCTTTTTTTGCCGGCTTTTGCAATAGCGCCGATTCCAGCTGATCAAGCTGCTCGCCACTTTCAGCGACAAATGTTGCTAAAAATCTGTTTAGGTCCAAAGCCATGCGTGTGTCCGGTCGTCACCCCGCTTAATCAAGCACCCGGGCTACTGTTGCCAGCAAACGATCAGGACTAAATGGTTTTACTAGCCAACCAGTTGCTCCGGATGCGGCGGCTTGCTTCTTCAAGTCTCCGTCCGAGTCTGTGGTTAGCATGAGAATAGGGACAAAGCGATAGCCTGATAATTTGCGCAGTTCTCCAACCAGGGTCACACCATCCATATTGGGCATATGAACATCAGCAACCACCGCATCCACCAGCGTCTTGCGGGCCATTTCCAGGGCCTCCTTTCCATCGCTGGCTTCGATTACGTCGTAGCCCGCTTCGCTTAGCGTGTATCGGACCATTTCGCGCATGGATGCCGAGTCATCTACAGCGAGTATTGTGCTCATTGATTGTGTTCTCCCGAGTCTATTTCGACAGTTGTCTTCGCGCACTCGATTTGCGCCTAGAGCTGTTCTCATTAGATACCTTACGGGCAGTCGAGCCCCGGCTCAAGCACGTCGCTTCCAATATTTACAACTTTTCACGTGGCATTGGCTTATTGTGACGTATTCGCTTGCCTAAAGCCTGGAATCGAAACCTTGATACACTTGAACAGCGCGGGATATACCGCCATCTATATCGCATACGAATAAAAGTAATAACTATCTGATTGGATAGCAAAAAGCATGAAAGATTTTTACCAAATTTTGGGCGTTTCTGAGTCTGCAGAAACAGACGAGATTCGCAAAGCGTATCGCAAACTGGCGCGCAAATATCATCCCGATGTGAGCAAGGAACCGGACGCGGAGGATCGCTTTAAAGAACTGGGTGAAGCCTACGAAGTGCTCAAAGACGAGAAGAAGCGTAAAGCTTACGATCATATGCGGAAGTATGGCGGTGATCCGTTTGGCGGCGGTGGATTTGAGTACACCGGAGAGGATGCATCGGAATTCGACTTCAGCAGCTTGTTCGAAACATTGTTTGGTGGTGCCAGGCATGGCGGTGGTAGGGAGTCACCCTTCGGTGGTGGCGGGCGAAGCCGCGGTTTTCAGCAAAAAGGCCAAACGGTTCGAGCCCAGATTAACGTCGATTTGGTCACCGCAGTGAAAGGTGGTGAAGAGCGTATTCGTCTCGATACCGGTAGTGGTGAAAAAAGCCTTAGCGTCAAAATACCCGCGGGTATTGAAGATGGTCAGAAAATACGCCTGACAGGGCAGGGTGCGGCGGGCTTTGGCGGCGGACCAGATGGTGATCTCATCTTGGAAGTTGGCATCAAACCAAATCGCGACTTTCAGGTTGAAGGACGCAACCTGCTTACTTATGCCAAGGTCGCTCCCTGGGAAGCGGCCCTGGGAGCCAAGGTGCCTGTTAAAACCATTGATGGGGAAGTAAACCTCACCATCCCAGCTGGCAGTCAAAGTGGGAAACGATTACGCCTTAAAGGCAAAGGCTTTGGCGGTAAGAATCCAGGTGATTTGCTGGTAGAAATACGCATAGTGGTGCCGCCCGCTGACAATGACGCGGTCAAAAATTTGTACAAAGAGCTGGAAACAGTTTCAGGGTTTGAGCCGCGATAATGCGGCTCAAACGCAAATAAAATCTTAGGCGGGCAGAAATTCTTTGATCGCTGAGATCAAGACTTTTTCATTGATCGGCTTGGTTACGTAACCTTTAGCGCCTTGGCGCATCCCCCAGACGCGATCGGTTTCTTGATTCTTGGTGCTCACCAAAATTACCGGAATATGGGATGTCCGATCATCACGGCTGATGGCACGAGTTGCCTGGAAACCATTTTGATTGGGCATCACTACGTCCATCAGAATCAAATCGGGTTGCTGATCAATAGCAACTGATACGCCTTCTTCCCCGTCTTCTGCGGTGATGGTCTCATGCCCCAGCTTCTCTACAACTTGCTTCAGGTTGTAAAGCTGAGACGGAGAATCGTCGACGATCAAAATACGAGCCATAAAATACCTCTTTGCCTAACAATACCGCGATTCGTTGCGGCGTCTTTTTGGGAGACATGGCCAGTTGCCCGTCCCAATCGCTGGGTTGATTCTAGCAGCCAAATTGGCTGGAATAAAAGCAATCAACACAAGTTCACCAGAACGCGTCGCGTCATTTCGGGATTAATCTTGTCCGGACCAACACTTCCACCTCACCCTAAATGGTGGATTGATGCTCAAAATACAACCCCTGGCGGTCATCCACATCAAATAAAGTATAAAAATATCAGGCGTTTGGATCGATTTTGACGATTGTCCTTCCCAATGAGTCTCCTGCAAGCATCTGACTAAAGACATCCGGAAGTTGTCCCATAGTAATCTCGCGACTGAGTATGCGATCCAGTTTTGCTGGACGCCAGGCGTCAGCCAACTGCTCCCATACGGTTTCCCGGATAGGTCGGGGGCAGCCGGAAGAGTTGATACCAATCAAGCTAATGCCACGAATAATGAACGGCATCACGGTTGTATGCAGCTCGATGCCGCCGGCCAGACCACAGCTGGCGATGTTGCCCCATGATTTGATTACCCGGGTGAGCCCATCCAGCATTTCACCGCCCACATTGTCTATTGCACCAGCCCATCGCTGCGATTCTAGCGGGCGCTGACCCCAGTAGAGTTCGTGTCTGGAGATGCACTGTCGTGCGCCTAATTCCTGGAGATACAGGAACTTATCAACTTTTCCGGTTATCGCATGGGCGGTATAGCCCGCCTGAGTAAGAATTTGCAGGGCCAGACTGCCTACGCCGCCAGTGGCTCCGGTAACCACGATGGGGCCCATATCCGGGGTTTGTCCTGCGGCTTCCATGCGATGCAGGCATAAAGCAGCGGTAAATCCGGCAGTACCCATTATCATGCACTCGCGCAACGTGAGTCCCGCTGGGCGTGGTATGACCCACTGGGCAGGTAACCGTAAATACTCTGAGTAACCGCCGTCACGCGTTTCCGACAGAGCGGAGCCGGTTACGAGGACTTCGTCTCCTTCTTTGAACGCATCAACTTCAGACTGTATTACTGTGCCAGCGACGTCGATTCCGCCTACCAGTGGAAACTCCCGCAGGATCTTTCCCTTACCAGTGCCCGCGAGGGCGTCTTTGTAATTCACGCTGGAATAGGCAGTGCGAATGACCACTTCACCGGGACTTAAGTCTTCCAGCGATACGTCTTCAATCTGGGCACGATGGCCGGATTCTTCATGATGAATTCGGAAGGCTTTAAAGGTGCTTGGGATCATCGCTGCTTATTCAATTTTGGAGAAACTCATAGCCTAACTATTGGCGCTGAATTTGGCCACTAAGAATTCTGATGAATTTGTCAGTGCCAAGTGGAGTTAAGTGGCGTCTAGCTTCCGTTTTGATTGTGACAGGGCTTGACAATTGTTGCGTAGAGAGCTTGCGCTCGTGGGTTTAGTATATTCAACGTAAGCTATTTGGGGTCTCTAGACATGTCCATCGATTGCTCCGTTTTTCGTACTGCGAGCGAGTTTGGGTCCGACACGGACATGACCTCCTTGCGGCACACGGCGGCCCAGTCGAGCCTGTTTTCACCGCAACACGAGCAAGTGTCCGTGCGGTCTTTCCTGCAAATCGTGTCGTTGTGGGCTTCGGTTTGACCGTGGTTGCCGGTACACAGGCACCGCTAGATGATCAGCCCAGTCCGCTTCGGACTCGGGATCAGGCATATGTCTACAGAGTAAAGGCCACCCATCGGTTTGTGCCTCAGGCTATGGTGGCTTCACTCATTAATGCACTGGTTGTGACTGCTGCACTGTGGGAAGCACTTCCGCACAATAGATTGATGGGCTGGGCCTCAGGGCTATTTTTGCTAAGTGCGATCCGTTGGGTGCTCTATAGAAAGCATCCGCCCCATATGGTTAGCACGGTGTCCGTAGCGCGGATAATCCACTGGCAGCTGCGTCTGGGACTGTTGGCTTCCGGCCTGCTGTGGGCCGGTTTGATCGCTTCAATCAATAGCACATGGCAGACCGACCACGTCCTGATTGTGGTAATCATAGCTGCGGGCATGGTGGCGGGTTCTGCCGCCGCGTTCCAGGGCTTGATGGATGTTTCTATTGGATTTACCAGCTTGGTGTGTGTTGGTTTGATGATTGGAATGTGGCGATTCGACGCATCGGTAATGATTTGGGCAGTGCTGGTCGTGCCGTTTTTTGCATTGATGATGATTGCCTTGGCCCGTCGCCAGAGTCGCATTTTGAATGCATTGGTACGCGCGGAATATCGCTATAAGCGCACTGCGGAGAAACTCACCGCAGCCAGTCAAAAAGAGAAGACATTACGCAGCCGTTTAAAAACCGGCGAGATACGGATCAACCAGGTAAGTGACAATCTCGCGCAGCGAGAGCTTTTGCTAACCCATGTGCTTTCAAATGCGCCGGTTGCAGTACTGGTGCTGGATGATGCGGGTACGATTCGATGGGCGAAAGGTCGCGGATTGAGCGTCATCGGTGAGTCTGGTGCGGATCTGGAGGGTCGCAAACTGGCACCGGTAAGCCAGGAGTTGGCGCATCTTGCGCAGCGGCGTTCCCAGACGCATGCATCAGACTTGGATGAGGACGAATACTCGGTAGTAATCACTCGTGGTGCAGCGAGCGTCGAGTGGCGCTGCGCCAATGCCATTGATCCAGGAACCGGGCAATCCATGTTGCTGTTAACTGGAGTAGACGTCAGTGAGCACGTGAGCATGCGAGAGCTGCAGAGTCGGTTCGTCACTATCATTAACCATCAGCTACGCAACCCGCTGAGTAAGATCAAGGGCTCTTTAGGACTATTGCCCGCCGTTCTTCACCAAGATGTGGGTCGCAGCGAACAGCTGGTTGAAATTGCGCAGCGTGGGTGTAAAGAGCTGGAGCATATGGTGGACCGCGTAGCGTTCGTTGGCACGGACGAGCGCATAGATCGTGCGGATTCCAATCAAATATTCAAAACGGATCAACTGAGAAAAATATTTACTGCTGCCAGTCAAGAACTGGCTCGCCGCTTTCCTAATTTGGGCAGGGTCACTATCGGTGATATGCCAGAGTTTCGGTTTCGATTTGAAGAGGACTCATTGCCCGTTCTAATCGAAGAGCTGCTTGTGAGTGTGCTGAACCTGGCCCGGGATGGTCACGATGTCCATGTGACATTTCACATCACCCAAATGGAGCACGCGCAGCTGAGTATGGATCTGGAGACGGAGCTGGGTGACTTGGCAGAAGACCCTTATGTATCGCTGTTTGACCTGATCGTTCCACCCCGGCAGGCAGACAACGCGTCCTACCAAAACCTCGGAATAGGGTTATACCTGGTTCGGCGCATACTGGACCGCAATGGCGGCTCAATCAAGATACTAAGAGGACAGGAGACTTCGCGAATTCGCGTGCGAATTCCATTAACAAATGAAATGACGGAATACTGACATGGCTACCCGAACAACTGCTCCGTTCAGAGTGTATGTAGTGGATGATGACCAGGACCTGTGCATGCTGATCAAGCTCGCTTGCGGCAGAATACAGGGCGTAGAAGTGCGTTCGGTCTCGCGACCATCCAGCGCTTTGGCGGATATTTCCAGCAGGGTTCCAGATCTGATAATAATTGATGTAATGATGCCGGAAATGAGCGGGCCGCAGTTGTTAGAACAGTTGCGTGCTGCAGGTATCGATGGACTCAATGAGACCAAAGTAGTGTTTCTAACTGCCAAGACCCAAAAGGAAGAAGTAGAAGAATTACGACGCTTGAATGTCACTGATGTCTGGGCCAAACCATTTTCACCGACGAGACTGATGGCCGAAGTCGAGCGACTGATGGCTTAATTAAGACCCCGAAAGACCCGTGTTGTTTAAGGTTTCCACCAGCCATGCTTCATACCGTGCTAGCGCTGAAGTAACTGCGGTTTGATCCTGACTCTCCGCCGCTAGCATTAAATCCTTACCAATTTCCCCCAGTATTGCGTAACCATAAGCCGGTCCATTGCCTTTTAGCCGATGTCCACGTTGGCGCAGTTCCATCCAGTCGAGAGAAGCGACAAGCTCCTGAAGCTCGGTAAGCTCAGTCTTGCGATTCGCCAGGTAAGTGGCAATTAGCTCAGGTGGTAATTGGAAGCCGCCGTTCAATGGTGCTATCCCAGTTCCAGTCGAGAGCGGGCCGCGGAAAGAGAGCTTTCCACAATAGACTTTGCGTCAGACTGCAGGTCATCCAGGTTTACGGTTGGATCGTCACAATTCGTTTCCATATCTGCATACGCCTGGCTTGCCGCTTGCAATCCAAATCCCGCGTACATGCCCTTAAGTTCATGACAGGCCGCCTTGGCTTCCTTGCGTTGATTGCTGGAAATCGCGGCGCCCAGGCGTCCGAGTACCAGTCGCGATGAGGCCTGCAAGTCATTGAAAATAGATTGTATAGCGCTGGGAGCCATTTGCTTTGCGATGAGTTCAAGTTCCTGCATTCGAGCCTCATCAAGTAGCTTTGAGTCCTGGTTTACCGGTTCTTCCACTTCCGCGTGTTCGGTTTGGTCTTGCCTTCCAGCTGCAGCGCCATGTCGCCAGCGTTGCACCATCTGACTTAGTTCACTGAGCTTTACGGGCTTGGAAAGATAGTCGTCCATGCCGGCTTCTCGGCAGCGTTGCCGTTCTTCTGGGCCCGTGTGGGCGGTACAGGCGATTACCGGAACGTCGGCAAATCCGTGATCGGAACTGCGGATATGGCGGGTCGCGGCGTATCCATCCATTTCCGGCATTTGGCAATCCATCAATACCACATCAAATTCGTTTTGCCTTAGCGCGTCTAGCGCCTGGTTGCCCGATGCGGCCATTTCGTATCGGTAGCCAAGATAATCCAACTGAGAGGCAATCAGCGTGCGATTCGCAGCGTTGTCGTCGACGATGAGTACCAAAAACTCACTGGCCTCCGCCGATGTGATGGGAATCTTACCTGACGGCACTCTGCCACTTGCTTTCGGTTCTGCCGTGACTTCCACAGGCAGGGAGAAGTAAAACGATGTTCCTTCGTTGATGATGGATTCCACACCAATTGTGCCGCCCAAACCTTCTACCAGGTTCTTTGCGATAGCTAGGCCCAGTCCGGCCCCGCCATGCTGACGGCGGGTTGAATCATCCACCTGCGTAAAGGGCTCGAATACCGAATCCAGTTTGTGACCAGGAATGCCGGTTCCAGTGTCGGAAATAAATATCTCGAGCCAGTCTTCTTCTCCTTTACGATAGGCTTTGACGTTAATGCGCACGTAGCCTTCGCTGGTGAATTTAATGGCGTTACCAACCAGGTTATTAATGATTTGGTTGATGCGTAATGCGTCTGAACGAATCCATTTCGGAACATGGCGTTCGATAAACAGCTGTAGTTCGACCGGGCGGGATGCCAGAGAGATGTCATGAGCACGCTTGATGTCATACAGCTCCTTTTGCAGATCAAACACTTCTAATTTGAATTTGGCAGAGCCAGAATCCAGGCGAGACAGGTCCAGCAGTTCGTTAAGTAGCGATAGCAGTGATTCTGCACTGCGATGAATGGTCTCGACTGCGCGATGCTGTTTGTCGGGCAGGTCTGCAGTCAGGAGCAGCTCCGACGTGCCCAGAATACTGTTTAACGGCGTGCGCAGCTCGTGGCTGGTATTTGCAAGGATTGCGGTTTTTGTCTGGTTTGCTCGAAGCGCAGCGTTTTTGGATTCAGTCAATTCGAGATTAAGTGCTTCGCCTTCCCGCGCTTTGCTGCGCAGCAATTCTGAATCCACCAAGCGTTGCCAGAGTTCGACCCCTACAGTCTGGGCTTGCAGAATCATGTAGATTGCAAACAGAACAATTACGACAAACCAGAAGACTGGCGTGGCGTTTGTGCCCAATGTCAGGCCGAGCAGAACGCCAGTGGCATGAACAACCAAATTCACCAGAACCAACATGGGAGCGACGGCGTAGTTGACTGACGCGCCGTAGGTCAAGGCGACTGTGATTACCAGAACCAGTGCGCCATTGTCGCTAACTCCGTGACGATACAAGGTAAATCCGGCTAGCGCAGTCCAACAGGTGGCGAGGCCCAATGCGGCGAGCCAAAAAAGCTGCAACCAGCGTTTGCTAGAGCGTTGGTAAAGATCATCGAACCGTTTGCTCAACAGCATGCGAAGTGCCGCAAACAACGCCAGGCCGACTACCGCGACATAATACCAAACGGACACGTGGTCTATGCCCTCGCTAAACAGCATGACCAATCCCACGATGGGATAGACGACAGATCCTACTAACGCGCGTCTTGCAAGGTCAAAATGGGACTGTTCCACCAGTTTTCCGGTGGCGATTCCCATGGCGCGTAGTTCGCGAAGGTTGGTTTTATTTGAAAACATTATTGGTGACTCAAGACCTAATTTCCGGCGGTAGATTCAAAATATTCAGCAAATGCTGCGATAAGGCGATTTGCAGCGGCGGACAATTGGTCGATCAAGTCCTCAAGTGATTCACGTTCTGACGGCGCGAGCTGTTCGCCCTCGACCTGGCGCACGCGTTCTTCAATGCTGTTGAGGATGTAGACAGCCTCTACGCCCCCTAGATTAGCCAGTTTGCCTCGAAGTTGATGACTTGCTTTGGCAAGGCGTTCCAACTCGTTAGCTTCGATCAGCTTGCGATACGAATCTATTGTGCTGTGTAGCGTGTTGGTCAGAGGCAGAATCATTTCCTGATACAAATTACCGCCAGACACTTCGGCAACCTTGGCCCACGACGCTAATAGCTCGTGATCCAGAACGCGATCTGTGGGGTGACTGGAGTTTGTTTCTGGCGCGGTCTCGGTATTCGCCCGTTGCCAAACAGACAGGACGCGCCTGATGTCCGCCAGGCGCGCAGGCTTGGAGATGTAATCGTCCATGCCAATGGCCAAACATTTTTCTTTAAACCCTTTTGAAGCCGACGCGGTTACGGCGACAATAAACGGCTGGGGCAGGTCGCTTTCTCTTAGCCGCTCGGTCACTTCAAAGCCATCCACGTCTGGCATTTGGCAATCCAATAACAGGACATCGAATTGGGCTTTGGCAAACGCGTCCAACACCTCCTGACCATTGACGGCTTCTTCGCAACTAAAACCCAGATAGGCTAGCTGTTGCGCCAGCATGCGGCGATTAACCAAATTGTCATCGGCCACTAAAATCGTGGTCTTTTCAGAATCTTCCAGCGTCGGCGGATCGAGATCCAGGTCTATAGCTTCTCCTTTAGTGGCTTCGCTCTCCGGATTCATATCGGCGTTGGGCAGGGGCATTTTTAGTGTAAATTCGCAGCCGCCGTAGGCGCTGGTGCTCAGCGACAGGGAACCATGCATCAAATTAGCGATGCGTCTGCTGACGGCAAGGCCGAGTCCGGACCCTTTCGGCTTACCCTCTGCCGTGGGGACTTGTTCAAATGGTATAAACACATTCTCGATCTGATCCTGCGGAATTCCAGGTCCAGCGTCAGCGACGCTAAGTTCTAAATGGCCGCACAGAGACGAGGTTTGATTATCTCGATCTACCCGAGCTGACAGCCATACATCAGACTTGCCCGCATGATTAAACGCGTTGTTTAGCAGGTTTAAAACTACCTGGCGCAACCGCAAGGGATCAATCTGGCAATATAGTGCGGCGCTGACCTGAAGATCAATGTGGAGTTCCCTATTTTGTGTTGCAAACTTGGGACGCAATAAATCCGCACTCTGGCGCAACAGGCTTAAGAGATTGGTCGGTACAGGAGAAATACTAAGCTTACCCGCCTCAATAGCGGAAAAATCCAGTATTTCGTCGATTAATGCCAGCATATTCTCTGAGGCGTTGAGAATAAGGCGAACGCGTTCTTGCTGTTCTTCGTTCAGTTCCGACGTAGTCAGTAGCTCTGCCATACCCATAATTGCATGCATGGGTGTTCGAATCTCATGGCTTGTATTGGCGAGGAAGCGATTTTTCTCTCTATTTGCGCGTTCCGCGTCCTGCAAAGCCTGACTTAGCTCTTCGGTTCTTTCTCGAACTTTTCGATCCATGCTGTCCAGAGTGTCATGCAACGAACGGTTCAACTGTTCTCGGGTTGCCAGAGAATCGGACAGCACCATATGTGACGCCTCTAATGAACTCAGCAACTGATTGGCCTGGTGGGCTACGACGATATACTCACGGGGCGCTTGCGGCGGAATTCTTATGGGTGCAAATTTTATGCGACTGCTTGCTTCACGACGCCGCTGCAGCGTGTCGGCAAGCGTTTCAATTGGGCGGGAAAGATAATCTGTGAGACGCCTCGCTATCAGAACCACCAGACCTAAAACTGGTATCAAGACGCCCAGTGTCCACGCGATGAAAGGGGATAGTTCATCAATGAGGAGCTGATCGGAATAGTACCCTTCCACGGACCAACCAAAACTATTGGGGTTGCTTTTGGCAGCCAACAGAGGGGTTTGCGCGCTGGCCAATAGCTCACCTTTATCTAACTTGAACACCGACTTTGGGGCATTCGTCGCAATTACTTTATTGGATGAATCCAGCACCACGAACAGATTGCCTTGTCGGGCCGCATCGAACGGCAGGTAGTTGTACAGCTCATTTAGCTGCAATGAACCTTCCAGAATTCCGACAAAATTTTGCTGTGATGGATCGGAAAACAGCGGCACACTCAACGCTACAATCAATTCAGAGCCTAACCCGCGCCCCTGAAATGCATCGGAAATAAAAGGCGTCTTGTTTGCCTTTACCACCTGGAAATAGTCGCGATCCACTACGGTATCGCCGCTTTGCACAAAGCGCTCGTCAGTCTTGGGATCATCAGAGAATTGCAGGCAAAGCAGCTGACCATTTGAATCTGCGATCAGCATGGAAACGAATTCAGGGAAGGCAGTGCGAAAATCGTCTAGCGTTTCCCAATTGCTTCGAAATCCGGCGAATTTAGGCTGTACGTACTTGGCCTGAATCTCCAGCGCGGCTATGCGAGTTTGGATGAAGTCGCTGACTGCTCGCTCAATTAAGTTGGCAGTGCGCTGCTGCGAGTGACTAAGCTGGCGATGGGTTTCATTGCTGACGGTCCAAAAGCTGGCCAGCGCAATCAGCAACAATGGCGCCAGACCAATGTGCAGCAGCGTCTCCATGAGCAATTCTCTGATCGTCGGAGATCGTGGTGATCGATTAAAGACTTCCCAGGCTCGTAGCTTGATTCCCTGGGCAATAAGGTCAGCGATGACCACAAACAAGAGCCCGGTTAGTAGCTGGAACATCAAGCTGATGACGTCCGTTGCGGCAAAATCCAGCGTAGTAGCAAGCAGCCAAAGCGTTACGGCAATCAATAGCCAGTAAACTAGCCCAGCGACGACCGGTCGCGAGTAGTTGGCAAGCCAGCCCAGCAACGGAGGCGTGATAAGCAG
Source organism: uncultured Gammaproteobacteria bacterium (assembly GCA_964630895.1). GTDB lineage: Bacteria > Pseudomonadota > Gammaproteobacteria > Xanthomonadales > SZUA-38 > CAZVYE01. The sequence continues at coordinate 12,835 of CAZVYE010000055.1, forward strand.
CAAGACGTCCTGAAATATCGGTGTCTGGGGCTGGAGCGTCAGGGCTAATATGCTGGCGGGCAGCGTTGCAATCAGGCCGGCCCAAGGACCTAATAAAAACGCCGCTACCAAAGGGGGCAGGGCGGCTGCCGTGAGAAATACGCCTGGTTGAGTTTCGAAAGGTGCCAGTTGTAGAAGTAGAGCTAGCGCCGTGCAGGCGGCGACCGCACCAATGTGAGCAGGTTGCAATCTACCGAACGGCAAAGGCTCTAATGACGTATTCAGCGCGGTCTCCTAAAAGCTAAGCCTCAAGTATCAGCCATTGGCGCGAAATACTGAAATTTGACTCTGGGAAATGGAGCAGAACTATAGAACTCCATTTTGAGAATCGTTCCATAGCACCTACGGCGACCCGCTATCCGGTTTGCAATTGTTCTAGTCGATAACCGTGGTGGTAAATGCTTTTAAGTTCCCAACCGTGCTCCGGAGTCAGGGGGATTTTCCGCCGCAGGCGCGAAATGTGCGTGTCTACGGTTCTGGTAATGACGGAACCCTTTATACCCCACACTTCGGTTAAAATTTGATCCCGGGGCACAGGGCTTCCCAGGTTTTCCATCAGCATCCAAAGGAGGCCGAATTCGCGGCGCGTCAACTCGATTTCTTCGTTGTTTACATAGGCTTTTTCCATTACGGAATCCAGCCGTATGTTGCCAGCCTCAAGCACCTCAGGGTCACTATCGATACTGTCAAAGCGACGACAAACCGCTTCGACTCGCGCCAGAGTTTCGGTCGGCTTTAAAGGTTTTATCAGGTAATCGTCTGCACCGGCTCGCAAGGCAGCGACAATGTCTTCTTCTTCATCGCGCGCAGTGGTAAAAATGACTGGGGTTTTTACTTCCAGGGTACGCCTGAGCCATTTCAGCACGGAGAGTCCGCTGGTGTCCGGTAGCTCCCAGTCCACCAGATACAGGTCGTAACCGCCTTCGCGGATAGCACGCATCATGGCGTCGCCTGTGGTGAAACCCGTGACCTCATGTCCTGCCGACTGCATTAGGGAGGTGAGCAGGCTCAGTTGGTCTGTATCATCTTCTAAAACCGCTATGTGCAACGGACACCCCTCCTGATTGTGTTGTTAGTAAAGCATGATTGGCGCAAAAAACCAACATCTTCAATTGCTTGGCCTCTTGTTTTAAGCAAAAAAAGAGCCGCATGATGCGACTCTTAAGCTGAATAGCGTTGCTTTCTGGACTAGTTGACGCGGTGTATGGCGCGTTTCTCCACGCTAAGCGCCGCCTCGTGCATGGCCTCAGACAAGGTGGGATGCGCATGACAAATCCGCGCAAGGTCTTCAGAACTGCCGTGAAATTCCATGGTGACAACGGCTTCTGCTACCAGTTCGGAAGCATTGGCACCGCAAATATGTACGCCCAAAAGCTTGTCAGTTCTTGCGTCTGCCAGCATTTTCACCATCCCTGCAGGTTCCGCCATGGCCAGTGCGCGCCCGGTAGCGGCAAATGGGAACGTACCAACGCGATACTCCACGCCTTCTGCCTTAAGTTCTTGCTCGGTCTTTCCTACCCACGCGATTTCTGGCTCGGTGTAAATCACCCAGGGAACCAAATCCAGATTGATATGCGGCTTGCCGCCCTTGATTCGCTCGGCTACGGCAATGCCTTCCTCGGTGCCTTTGTGGGCCAACATTGGACCTCTAACGCAATCGCCGATGGCCCACACGCCATCAACAGAAGTGGCACAGTGCGCATCCACTTCAATTTGTTTGCGTTCGGTTAGGTTGACGCCACAGTCTTCGGCGAGGAGGTTTTCGGTTCTCGGCCGCCTGCCGACTGCCACCAGAAGCTTATCAACCACAAGCGACGCTTCTTCGTCTTTCTTCTGGTAGCTTACGTGGACCTTTCCGTCTTTGACTTCTGCGCCGGTTACCATGGCACCCATATGGATGTCCAAACCTTGCTTCTTAAATTCCCGCTGGCTGGTGCGGGCAATGTCCTTGTCTGCCGCAGCAAGAAAATCTGGAAGTGCTTCCAGGATGGTCACTTCAGAGCCTAAGCGGCGCCACACGCTTCCAAGTTCTAAACCAATAACTCCCGCGCCTATGACACCCAGCGTAGCGGGGACGCCCTCCAGATCCAGCGCACCTGCGTTGTCAATGATGTGCTCGCCGTCAAACTTGACGCTGGGAATTTCGATGGGGACGGAACCAGCGGCCAAAATAACGTGGTCGGCAGACAAGGTTTGCGCCTCTGATCCATCCAATGGCGTCACTTCAACCTGTTTGTCTTTCAGCAACTTGCCGTGACCCGCAAACGTAGTGACCTTATTGCTCTTGAGCAATTGCGCCACACCACCGGTTAGCTGGTTGACGATCTTATCCTTGCGGTTGACCATCTGTTCGGTATTCATGGCGATATTATCCGCCTGAATTCCGTGGTCCGCGTAGCCGTGTTGCAGGTGCTCAAAATGCTTGGAGCTATCCAATAGTGCCTTAGAAGGAATGCAGCCCACATTGAGACAGGTCCCGCCCAACGCTGGCTTACCATGCTTCCCTACAAAATCGTCGATGATTGCAGTTTTCAATCCCAGTTGGGCACTGCGGATTGCAGCGGGGTAGCCTGCCGGTCCCGCGCCGATCACGATTACATCAAACTTACTCATTTATTTTCCACTATCTATGTACAAAAAGGCACCGATGCCGGTGCCCATTTTAATATTGTTTGCGAAGCCGCTTAGAGATTGAGCAGCATGCG
>CAZVYE010000055.1:15678-19006 GCA_964630895.1 uncultured Gammaproteobacteria bacterium
GGCACCATTAGTCCACGCTCGGTAGCCACTGCGATACCAACATCTTGATAGCCGTGGTAGATCACGTCATTGCCTTCGACCGACGCGTTAACGACGGGGTGTTTCTTAAGTGCTTCACAGCAAGCTTTGACGAAGAATGACATCAGACCCAGCTTTACACCGTGGGTTTTTTGGAATGATTCTTTGTACTGTTTGCGCAGATCCATAACCGCTTTCAGATCAACTTCGTTAAACGAAGTCAGCATCGCGGTAGTGGACTGGGCTTCCATCATGCGCTCGGCGATACGCGCGCGCAACCGGGTCATTGGCACACGGTTGGACTCGCGGCTACCGGCCGCAATCGGTGCCTTTGCTGAGGGTACCTGTCCACCAGAGGGTTTGGCGGTTTCCGGGGCAGCTTGAGACTGCTTGCCGTCCATAAAGTTAACTACGTCTTCTTTGGTAATGCGGCCGCCGCGCCCCGTACCATTGATTTTTGAAGGATCTAAGTTGTGCTCGGTTACCAGTCGGCGCACCGCTGGGCTGAGTTCCTCAGTATCATGTTGGACTGCAGCTTCTTCGCCCTTTGCTTCCGCTGACTCAGCGGCTTGTTCCTCTTCGGATTCATCCGCAACGGCACCTGCTTCCAGTATTCCAAGGATTTCGTCGGCTGTGACGGTTTCGCCTGCATCCTTGTCAATGCTTTTTAGAACGCCGTCGGTGGGAGCGGGAACTTCTAGAACCACTTTATCCGTTTCCAGGTCCACCAGATTCTCATCGCGACGCACGCTGTCGCCGGGCTGTTTGTGCCATGTAGCGACTACAGCATCTGAGACGGATTCCGGTAACACCGGCACTTTGATTTCGGTACTCATTTATAAATTACTCCACACCTGTTTCTGTACCCTTGCCGATGGTGAGTGCCTCATCGACCAGAGTTTTCTGTTGTTCTACGTGTCTTGCAAAATGACCTACAGCGGGTGAGGGCGAACCTTCACGTCCGGCATAAAGCAGTTTGTGCTCGTCTTTCAGGCACGCTTGCAAGTGGTGACGAATTTGATACCAGGCACCCTGATTCATGGGTTCTTCCTGGCACCAAACGACCTCATTAAGATTTGGATACTTCTCTAATATTTTGACCAACTCTGGCCGCGGGAACGGATATAACTGCTCTACCCGAATAATGGGTACGGTCGCTAACTTGCGTTCTTTTCTCTCTTCAATCAGATCGTAGTAGACCTTGCCAGAACACAGCACTGCTCGCTGAACTGGCTCGGGCTGTTTGACAACGCGGTCCGGGATTACTACCTGGAATCGACCACGATTGAGTAACTCAAGTTTTGAAACCGACAGTTTGTGGCGCAGCAGGCTCTTTGGTGTCATCACAATCAATGGCTTGCGGCTATGCCGTAGCATCTGTCGGCGCAGCATATGAAACATTTGCGCCGGAGTGGTAGGAACACACACCTGCATATTGTTCTGCGCACAGAGCTGTAAAAACCGTTCGAGCCTGGCGCTGGAATGTTCTGGACCCTGGCCCTCGTAACCGTGGGGCAAGAACATGACCAAACCGGCCAGACGACCCCACTTGGCTTCACCAGAAGAAATGAACTGGTCGATTACGACCTGCGCACCGTTTGCAAAGTCGCCAAACTGTGCTTCCCAGATGTTCAGGGTATTTGGGTCAGAGCTGCAGTAGCCATACTCAAACCCCAACACCGCTTCTTCGGAAAGCAACGAATCAATGACTACGCAGCTTTGATGTGGCTCGTTCTCATTCTCGGCAGATTTAACGAACTGATTTAAGGGAACAATCGTTTCGCCAGTTTGCTGCTCATGCAGCGCAGCGTGGCGATGGAAGAAGGTGCCGCGTCCGCTGTCCTGGCCCACCAGTCGCAAGCTGTATCCTTCGTCCAACAGACTGGCATATGCCATGAGCTCGGCATAACCCCAATCCATGGGCACTTCGCCATCGGTCATTTTGCGCCGCTGGTTAAGAATATTCTGTACGCGGGAATGCAGCTTGAAGCCTTCTGGTAGCTCTAACATACGATCCGCCAACGATTTGGCGCGATCTACCTCAATGCCGGTATCGACCTTTTCGCGCCAGTCACCGTCAAGGTATGGTTCCCAATCGATGGTAAACGGATTGCGAAATGGCCCTTCATGTATTTCTGCGACCGGATGGCCCTCATCCAAAGCGTCGCGATAATGGCTCACCATGTGGTCTATTTCGCTTCTATTCAGCGTACCATCGCTTTCCAGCTTGTCCGCGTATTGGGTTCTGGTCGTGGGCAGGGCGCGAATGGTCTTATACATGATGGGCTGCGTGGCCGCTGGTTCGTCGGCCTCGTTGTGACCGTGGCGGCGATAGCACACCAGGTCGATAACCACATCTTTCTTGAATGCCATGCGAAAATCAGAGGCCAGCTCCATGGCAAACATGACCGCTTCCGGGTCATCGCTGTTGACGTGCAAAATCGGCGCTTGTACCAGCTTGGCTACTTCCGTGCAGTACAGCGTAGAACGCGCGTCCAACGTGTTGCTGGTGGTAAAGCCAATTTGATTGTTGACGATAATATGCAGGGTCCCGCCCACCTGGAAGCCGCGGGCCTGAGACATATTAAACAATTCCATGACGACACCCTGGCCAGCAAAGGCAGCGTCGCCGTGGATGAGTACCGGCATGACTTCTTCGTGGGCAGTGTCGCCGCGGCGCGTCTGCCGGGCGCGTGCCGATCCAACTACAACCGGATCAATGATTTCCAGGTGGGAAGGGTTGAATCCCATCGCCACATGCACAACGCCGCCCGCAGTATCCATCTCTGAGGAGAAACCCAGATGATACTTAACGTCGCCCGAACGCAATGGGTCGTCGGGGGCAGCCTTGCCTTCAAATTCTTCGAAGAGGTCGCGCGGCGATTTGCCCAGGATGTTTACCAGAACATTCAAACGGCCGCGGTGGGCCATGCCCAGCACCACTTCTTTTACACCTTGCGCACCGACTCGCTGAATCAATCCGTGGAGCAGGGGTATCAGAGAGTCACCACCCTCCAATGAAAAACGTTTTTGACCTACATATTTGGTATGCAGGTACTTCTCCAGGCCTTCCGCCGCAGTGAGCTGCTCGAGAATTTGCTTCTTGTACTGCTTGTCGAATCCAAAGTCGCCGGCGGCGCCTTCCAGGCGCTGCTGCAGCCACTGGCGCTGACGTGTATCAGTAATGTGCATGTACTCTGCACCGATACTCTCGCAGTATGTGTCCTTAACCTGAGTCAGGATATCCTTCAGGGGCAGTTCCGCGGGAGCTACTAAGGATCCGGTATTAAACTTTCTGCTGAGGTCTGCT
>CAZVYE010000056.1:0-18854 GCA_964630895.1 uncultured Gammaproteobacteria bacterium
GTATCCATGAAATCTCGAATGTTGAGACGGGCTCGTATGTTCTCTTTAGTATGTAGCTCGCCCCTGGGGCTTAGCGCCTGGCCATCATTCTCAATCACTTCTGCAGCCAGAGGTATGTCCCCGGTAATAACCAGGTCACCCGTCTCAAGCCGCCGCACAATTTCATTGTCTGCTACGTCGAACCCTGGCTCAACCCGGAGAAGCTTGACGTTTTTGCATGGAGGGACACGCATTGCATGGTTTGCAACCAGGGTCATGCCAATTTTGGTGCGCTCGGCCGCTCGAAACAATATTTCCTTGATTGCGCCGGGACAGGCATCTGCGTCTACCCAGATGTGCATTCTTGATTCCCCTGAAGTACCTGGAAGTGGATGAAGTTGGCTGGCTCGGATTTCGCCAGATAGTCGGGCGGGTTATACCCTTATTCTTGCGATTAAGCCAAATTTGTTCACTTTTCCGATGCCCAATTGTTGGTTATATCCAACGCAGCCGTACGAGCTTTCAAAGCCTTATGGACGAGCTTGACGCATGGTTTGTAGAAGTACCTCTGGGGGCTGGGCGCCGGAAACGGCGATATTCTCTGATCCAAATACAAAGCATGGAACGCCCGTAATGCCCATTGTTACGGCTAGTTGTTGGTCATGCCGAACTTGATCGGCGTACTCACTCGAAGCGATGATCTGAACCGCATCGCTGCGATCCAGCCCGGCAGCTTCGGCACAGGCCGTTAAAGTTTCTGGATCGGACAGCGACCGCCCCTCGCTGAGATAGGCTGAAAAGAGCCGTTCCTTGAGTTCGGTTTGCAGACCATGTTCGCCCGACCAAACGACTAATCGATGGGCATTGAACGTGTTTGATGGTCGGATCCGGTCAAAATCGATAGCTACGCCTCGATCTTGTCCGGCAGCGACCATCCTGTCGATAAACCCCTGGGCTTTCTGATAGCTGGTCCCGTATTTGTTAGCCAGTCGCTGCGCGTAGTCTACGCTTTGTGGTGCTGTGGCGGGTGCATTGGGATTAAGCTCAAATGCGTGCCAACTTAGGGTCACCGGATGATCGAATGCCGCAATGGCCTGGTCTAGTGTTCGCTTGCCAATCCAGCACCATGGGCATGCCAGGTCCGACCACACGCGAATTGTTAGTGGCGCATTGTCCATTCACTTTAAACTCAATTTGTTACCCAGAAGATTAACCACTTTGGAGAAAGCCTGCGTGAAGCACTTTCAAAAGTGGATTTATTCTTCTGTCCTCTGCCATTGGGATTGCCTCATATTCCCTTTTTCCCAAACCAAATGAACCGCTTTGGCACCGTCTATCAGGTCTGCAGATGCCCTGAACGTGGTGAAAATCCCAATTCGAGAAATGGGAAGTATAGCGGCAGAAATTCACCTGAGGGCAACCCGGTTTATATGGGCTAAATATATATAAATCAGATACTTAATGTGAATTTGGGGGTGGCTAAATGTTAAGAGAAATGGCCCTCAAGTTTGACGCGCATTTCATATCGGTACGCCTATATTCGCGCCACATTTCAGTGCAGGGGCATTGAAAGTTTTTGAATGAATTGGAGTGCAATACCATGAAAAAAACAATAATAGCCAGCGTTGTTGCTGGATGCTTGGGCGCGAGCTTTGCGACCCTTGCACAAGACTCGGAACCTTTAAGCTACACCTACTTACAGGCTGACTATATCAACCAGGATGTCGATCTGTTTGAAGACGATGACCTGTTGGATAACTTTATTGACGACTTCGATGACGGTAACGGATTTGGGTTTCAGGGGTCGTACCTGTTCGCTGAGAATCTGTTTGCGTTCGGCGGATACTCAGAAAGTGATGTCGACTTTACGTTTGTTACCGATACCGGCCAAGTGTTCTCCGCCGGAGAAGACATCAACGTGTTTGAAGTTGGTTTAGGTTTCCGCGCACCAATGGCAGAAAAGACTGACTTGGTACTTCGCGGCTCCTACATTGACGTGGATGTAGGCGACTTTAGCTTTGGTGCTAATGAAAACGACAATATCGACGATGTGAACGATATTGAAGATGCCTTTGATGACCTTAACGAAGATAGCACTGACGGTTTTGCTGCGGATATCAACCTGCGCTCACAGCTGACAGGATGGCTGGAAGGTAACGTAGGAGTCCGTTACACGGACTTGGACACTGGTGACGACTTTAGCTTTGTCGGCGGCCTGCTGTACGAATTTACTCCGAATATGGGTATTAACGTTTCTGTAGACGCAGGCGACGAATTACGTACCTACCGAGCTGGCTTCCGTTACTCGTTCTAAATCTTTGGAGATGATGCTGGCAGCTAAATTGCTGCCAGCATTTATAGTGATTTAAATGGGATTGCGAATTGCACAGGATGCTTACCCAAGCATCGCTACTTGCCAGCCATCCTTGGAAGCACATCTTCATGCTTGCTACTGCGGCGGTGCCAGATGACAAATGCAATGTGGCCCACGATGGTCGCAAGTAGCAGCCATCCAAGTTCGCCATGCAATGCATTACCAATATCAATCATCCAATCTGGGCCGCCATCTTCAGAAGCTTGGAATATGGGAAGACCAAACGGGCTGAAGCCGCGACCAAAAGCGTATTGGCGCAACAGACCGAGCAATGGCACTACCACCAGTAGAAGATACAACACGACATGACCGAGTTTTGCCCATCGATCAACTTGTGGCGGACGTTGGGAGAGGTTTAGCAACGCCCAAACTAATCGCAAGATGGCCAGGATGATAAGTGCAAATCCGAGAGGCTTGTGGGTTGGCCACATGAATGCCTCAAACGCTGTGTCCTCAAAAAAATAGTGGGCCATCGCGCTGGTCAATTGCCAGAAAACTGCCAATGCCATGGACCAATGTAAAAAGCGGCTTACCGCACCATAACGTTCGTGACTATCTTTTAATTGCATTATTCCCCCTACTTGCCTAAGTGTTTATGCACTCAAGCTCTTCTGATTAATCCTCATCACGGGCTAGTTCCAGTTTCTCAACGCGCTGGAAGCCTCGAGGTAGCTTTCTACCACGTTTTGCACGTTCGCCTTTGTAATGTTCTAGATCGCTTGCTTTGAGCCGCAGATAACGCTGTCCGGCCCAGACAAGCAGCTCGGATTTCTCCGGCACAATAGCCACATCCACAACCCATTCTTCTTCAGCCTTGAGCCGCTTGGGCGGTACATTGATGATTTTGTTGCCTTTGCCTCGCGATAACTCGGGTAATTCTGTCAGCGGAAACGCCAGCAGGTAACCGTCACTCGTTGCGGCGACAATTAAGTCAGTTTCCACATCCTGCACGTCCGCGGGATGTAGGACGCTGGCACCTTTGGGAACCGTGAGCATTTGCTTGCCCGCCTTGGCTCGGGTATGCAGATTACTCATCTGAGTATAAAAGCCATATCCATGAGAGCTTGCCAGCAGTACCCGCTGTTCATCAGGCCCGATAAGCGCTGCGCAAAATGTTTCGCCGGATGCCGGAGAAAATCGACTGGTCAGTGGCTCACCTTGACTACGCGCTGATGGCAAAGTGTGCGCGATAAGCGAATAGGTCTTGCCGGCGGTATCCAGAAATACCGCTTGCTGGTTGCTGCGGCCCCGGGCGGACGCCATATACTCGTCGCCACTTTTGTAGTTGAGCGCAACCGGATCGATGTCATGACCTTTTGCAACGCGCGCCCAACCTCGCTGAGATAACACTACGGTCACCGGTTCGGTAGGCATTAGATCGGTTTCGGAGATGGCTTGCGCCTGTTCTCGCTGCACCAGCTCAGTGCGTCTTTCATCGCCGTATAGTTTTACATCGGCCGCGATTTCATCAGCAATGAGCTTTTTCAATTTGCGACTCGATCCCAAGATTGATTCTAATTCTTCACGCTCTATTTCGAGCTCGTCTTTCTCACCCTGGATTTTCATTTCTTCCAGCTTGGCAAGATGCCGAAGCTTGAGTTCCAGGATGGCCTCTGCCTGCACGTCAGTAAGGCCAAACGTTTTCATTAAGACTGGCTTGTGCTCGTCTTCTTCGCGAATGATGCGAATGACCTCATCAATATTCAGATAGGCTATAAGCAAGCCTTCCAGAATATGTAAGCGGTCGATAATCTTGTCGAGGCGCCACTGCAGGCGGCGTCGCACTGTCTCTGTGCGATAAGTGAGCCACTCGGTAAGTAGTTGCACCAGGTTTTTGACCTGTGGCTTACCGTTCAATCCCACTACATTGAGATTAATACGGACCGTTTTCTCCAGGTCCGTAGTGGCAAACAGGTGGCTCATGAGGCTTTCAACATCCACCCGGTTGGATCGAGGTATAAGCACAACACGGGTTGGATTTTCGTGGTCGCCCTCGTCGCGCAAATCGTCCAGCATGGGCAGCTTCTTAGCTCGCATTTGCGCAGCGACTTGCTCCATGACTTTGGCCGGAGACACCTGCGGCGGAAGTTGATCTACGATGACGTGGCCATCTTCTTTGCGCCACTTAGCCCGTACTCGAATGGTTCCGTTGCCAGACTCATAGATTTTCTGAATTTCGTCCTGGGGTGTAATGATTTCGGCACCGTTGGCAAAATCCGGCGCTTTGATGTGCTCCATGATCTCGGCCACGGTGGCTTTGGGATTGGCCAGCAAGCGTATGCAGGCAGACGCCACTTCTCGCATGTTGTGCGATGGAATGTCCGTTGCCATACCTACGGCAATACCAGAGCCCCCGTTCAGCAGCAGATTGGGCAAGCGCGCAGGCAGTAATACCGGTTCGTTTAAGGTGCCGTCGAAATTAGGCTGCCAGTCGACTGTCCCCTGGCCAAGTTCCGATAGCAGAACCTTGGCGTAAGGTGAAAGCCGGGATTCGGTATACCGCATCGCAGCAAACGATTTTGGATCGTCGATGGACCCAAAGTTGCCTTGCCCATCAACCAGCGGATAACGAAAAGAAAAAGGCTGTGCCATGAGAACCATGGCTTCGTAGCAAGCCGAGTCGCCGTGGGGATGGAACTTACCAATTACGTCACCGACCGTGCGGGCAGACTTCTTGTGCTTGGAGGTTGCGGACAAGCCCAGTTCGCTCATGGCGTAGATGATGCGGCGCTGGACTGGTTTTAGGCCATCGGCAATATGGGGCAGGGCGCGATCCAGCACCACGTACATGGAATAATCCAGATACGCTTTTTCGGCATATTCACGCAGCGGCTGTTGTTCAAAGCCTTCTGGCGGCGTTTCCAAAAACTCATTCATAGCAGCAGCCTCGGTTGCAAGAGAAGCGTCTTCCAGGTCTTGGTTTCACACTGCACATGGTTTTTCGCGTTTTACGCATAATTCAATGATTCGATTATTAAACAATATATGGAAACAGTCGCTGCTCAATCAGCGTGTCTCTCACTTGCACCCATTGTGACTGTCAGAGAAATGTCCTCCGTCGTTTCGCTCATGATCTAAACAGGAGCGAGAGGCGGCTGGGTCAAATCTCCGCTAGATCGCCCTTTTGTTCCAGCCAGGCCTTGCGGTCAGAAGCTCGCTTCTTGGCCAGCAGCATATCCAGCAGGCCACGGGTGTCGTCTCCAGCGTCAATGGTTAGTTGCACCAGGCGCCGCGTGTCGGGATGAATAGCGCTTTCGCGTAGCTGAGCAGGACTCATTTCGCCCAAGCCCTTAAAGCGAGTCACGGATACTTTGCCTTTCAGCTTCTCGCGTTGGATCTTATCCAGGATATGGTCCCGTTCCTCAGCATCCAACGCGTAAAACTTCTGCTTGCCAACATCGATGCGAAACAGTGGTGGCATCGCAACAAAGACGTGTCCTTCGCGTACCAGCAGTTCAAAATGGCGTAAGAACAGCGCGCACAGCAGCGTGGCAATATGCAGGCCATCTGAGTCTGCATCCGCAAGAATGATAATTTTGCCGTAGCGCAGACCTTGCAGTGAGTCTGCACCTGGGTCCAGGCCAATGGCTACTGCCAGATCGTGCACTTCCTGCGAGCTAAGTACAGAACCAGATTCAACTTCCCAGGTATTTAGAATCTTTCCACGCAGCGGCAAAATTGCCTGAAACTCTCGATTGCGCGCTTGCTTTGCAGAACCACCTGCCGAATCTCCTTCCACCAAGAATACTTCGGTGCGCGCAGTTTCGTCAGACGTGCAATCGGACAACTTGCCCGGCAGCGCAGGTCCGCTGGTGATCTTTTTGCGAACGACTTTTTTGGCAGCTTTTAGTCTTTTCTGGGCGTTCGCGATAGCCAGTTGTGCAATGGCTTCACCGTCGGCAACGTGGTTGTGCAACCACAGACTAAATGCGTCCTTGATAACCCCCGTTACCCAGCCTGCCGCTTCGCGAGTAGCCAACCGCTCTTTGGTCTGGCCACTGAATGAAGGATCTTCCAGCTTGATAGAAACGACAAAACTAAGTCGCTCCCAGACGTCCTCAGGCGCGATTTTTAAGCCCCGCGGCAGCAAGTTGTGGATATCACAAAACTCGCGCATGGCTTCAGTTAACCCGGTGCGCAGCCCATTTACGTGAGTTCCACCCAGCGCGGTCGGAATAAGATTTACATAGCTTTCCTGAATCAACTCACCTTGAGGGACCCAGGTCAGAGCCCAGTCGAGGGCCTGTTTATCTTCTTCTTTCTTACCGACGATAGGCTCGGTGGGAAGCTGCTCCAAGCCCTCTAGCGCGCCTGCCAGGTAGTCACGCAGGCCATCCTCGTAATACCAGCGCGTCTTTTCTCCGGACTTCTCTTCCAGCAGCTCAACGGTAAGCCCGGGGCACAAGACCGCTTTGGCTCTTAAGACGTGTTTGAGTTTTAGTACCGAGATACGTGGAGAGTCGAAGTACTTGGCGTTGGGCCAGAAGCGGACGTGGGTTCCCGTGTTGCGCTGACCTACCGTGCCGGTCTCTTCCAGATCCTGGGTTTTGCCGCCATTGGCGAATCCAATGATATATGACTTGCCACCGCGTTTTACGGTGACATCCAGCCTTTCTGAAAGCGCATTTACTACCGAAACACCTACGCCGTGCAGTCCACCGGAAAACTGGTAGTTTTTGTTGGAGAATTTACCACCGGCATGGAGCTTGGTGAGAATCAACTCCACCCCTGGTATGCCTTCCTCCGGATGAATATCCACTGGCATGCCTCTGCCATCATCTTCAACGGAAAGTGAGCCATCTTCGTGCAACACGACGCTAACTTTGGTCGCGTGGCCGGCAACAGCTTCATCTACGCTGTTGTCGATGACTTCCTGTGCCAGGTGGTTGGGTCGGGTGGTGTCGGTATACATCCCCGGTCGGCGTTGGACCGGTTCTAAACCTGAGAGGACTTCGATGTCCGCCGCGCTGTATTGACTCATTCAATCCTCGAACAAGTGGGCGAATGCCGTGAAAAAAGACCGCGGGATAGTGAACGGTTTACGCGCGCTTTGCAAGCGCCGGATGGGCTTGCAAAGAGATAGTATCCGAGCCAGCGTTAGAAGTTGCTCGGATCGTACATCATGTCGTCGTCCATGGAGGACTCTTCGTCGCTGCCGCCATCGGACAGTTTGATCTTGAGCTGTAGACCATCGCGAGAGTCGGCTTTGGCCAGCGCCTCTTCCAGCTCGATTACACCATCTTTGTATAACTTAAAGAGTGCCTGATCAAAGGTCTGCATGCCCGCATCCAGGGACTTGTCCATCGCCTCTTTCAGGTCAGCAATTTCGCCGCGTCGAATCATGTCCCGGATCATTGGAGTGTTGACTAGTATCTCGATGGCTGCACGGCGCTTGCCATCCTTCGCCATAACCAAACGCTGAGAGATGATGGATTTAAGGTTCAACGATAGATTCTGCAGAACCTGCTTATGCAGGGATTCGTTAAAGAAGCCCAGAATGCGGTCCATGGTTTGGTCAGCGTTGTTGGAGTGCAGAGTAGCCAAAACCAAGTGACCGGTTTCGGCAAATGACAGTGCCGCCTCCATGGTCTCTGTGTCGAGAATCTCACCAATGAGTAATACGTCTGGCGCTTCCCTTAGCGCAGATTTCAGTGCGTTCTTGTAATTATGCGTGTCAATGCCAACTTCCCGCTGGTTTACCACCGACTTCTTGTGCTTGTGTAGAAATTCGATTGGATCTTCGATGGTAAGAATATGGCCTGACGAATTGGAGTTACGATGATCGATCATCGCCGCCAGCGACGTTGACTTACCGGACCCTGTTGCACCAACGACCAAAACGAGACCGCGGTTTTCCATTACCAGGTCGGTTAAGGTCTCCGGCAGGTGCAGTTGGCTTAGATTGGGGATGTCGCTCTTAATGGAGCGAATCACCATGCTGACTTCGCTGCGCTGCTTGAACACATTGACGCGAAAGCGCCCCGCATCTTTTACGGAAATGGCCAGATTAAGCTCCAGGTTTTCTTCAAACTCAGGAACCTGGCCCTCGTCCATTAACGAGTAGGCAATCTTCTTCACCATTCCAGGTGGCAAGCCGGCTTTACCCAAGGGGAATATTTTACCTTCGACCTTGATACTCACAGGAGCGCCCGTTGACAGAAACATGTCCGAAGCGTTCTTTTCCGTCATGAGTTTAAGGAAGTATCCGATATCCATTGCGCTGAACCCGCCTTTACCCGTAGGTGACAATTGAAATCTGACCGCTGCCCAAACCCAAGCGGCAGAACCACAAAACTACTCGCGTTTGGCCAAAACCTCAACTTTTGAGAGGTTAAATTGCGTCACACGAACTCGTAAGATTATCTCAGTATGACTTGCACAATTTTGTGACAGCGCAGACACTTAAATATAGAAACCCCACGTCAGGACTTGGACACAAAAATTTTTCATGATTTCGCAAACGCATTATCCAGCCCATTTTCGTAAGCTCGCTCGCGCAGCGGCCATTGTGTTCTGTCTCGTAATTGGCGCCTGCGCCAGTACGCCTCCGCCAGTTGATTTGTTAGCCGATGCCGAAGCTGCCGTCGCGCAGGCACAAGCATCTGAGGCTCCGGCGCGGGCACCACTGGAGCTGCGTTTTGCCAATGAAAAGCTGGCCAGTGCACGATTGGCAATGAACCAGGGAGACTATGGTCAAGCGCAAAGACTGGCCGAGCAGGCGGTGATTACCAGCGAGCTTGCAAGGGCAAAAGCAGCGGCTGCTGCTGCGCGAGAAGCAAGCCGCAATCAGCGCAATGAGAATAGAGAATTAAGAGAAAATCTGGGCCTTGAGACCGGCGGAGTTGGACAATGAATTACCTACTAAAGACTGCTGTGGTCGCTGGATTTTGCGTTGCGCTTGGCGCTTGTGGATCGGCCCCCAAGAAGGATCTGGAGTTTGAACGTTTGCAGGCGGAACTCAAAGAACTGCAATCGGAGCCCATGGTCGAGCAATATGCACCTGCGGAACTGCGAGCAGCGCAAATAGCGGTTCGCCGGTTAGAAACTTCGACTTCACGAGATGAGCTGGAGCGGGGCCACATGTCGTATTTGGCGCAACAGCAGATCGGTATTGCGCGTGCCAGAGCATCTGAGCTTTTTGAGAAGCAGCAGCTGCTTGAGCTGCAGCGTGAAAAAGACCAGATCCTGCTACAGGCGTCACTCCAGGAGGCCCAAAGAGCACGGGCGGAGGCAGAACGATTGCGGCTCGAGAATATAGCCAGGGAAGAAGAAGCTGAGCGGGCCAGAAAGGAAGTTCTGGAGGCATTGGCGTATTCGGAGCAGGTGGAGGCAGAGAGTGAGCAGGCCAGAGCAGAAGCGCAAGCCGCGCGAGAGCTGGCGGACTCGCAAACCAAGCAGGCCGAGCTGGCGCGACAAGAGGCCGCCCTTGCCGCCGCCCAGGCAGACTCTTTGCGCAGACAGCTGGAGAACCTGACAGCGCGGGAAACCGATCGAGGCCTGATGTTGACTTTGGGCGATGTCTTGTTCGAAACCGGGCAATCCGAGTTGAAGACTGAATCCCTGGCCAATTTGGATGAGCTGGTGGACTTTATCAGCAAGTACCCAGATCGCCAGGTGAGCATTGAGGGTCATACGGATGATCGCGGCAGCGCCAGTTTCAATCTGGACTTGTCGCAGCGGCGTGCTGAGTCAGTTCGAGATGCACTGATAGAGCGGGGAATCAGCAGCCGCAGAGTGCAAGCGGTAGGACTCGGAGAAGAATTTCCGGTTGCTTCCAATGACCATGAATTTGGGCGCAGCCAGAACAGAAGAGTAGAAATAATCGTCCTGAAAGACGGCGAAAATTAGGGTTGCAAGTCACTAGCCGACGACTGGTAGTGCCGCGCAATTGCGGCACTGGCTAATTTGCGTTAAGTTGGTTGCCCAACCTATCTTCTTAAGGCAGGTTAATTTAGTTCATGTGCGAGCTTTCTAAGCAGTGATATTGGGGCGCAGCAATCGCGCCATAGCCCAAACTGAGTTTTGGGGCCAAATTCCTGTGCAAGGTCAAATTTTCCCATGCGATCTTATTACCTATGGCAAAACGCCATTGGGCGGCTTGTGCGTGTCTGTTGTGTCACACCCGAGAACCCATAAGGAGGATGCCGATGTTTGAAAACAGGCAGGATGAAGTAGAGACGTTGATGAGCGAGAACATAGAGTTTCGACGCTTGTACAACAAGCACAGGGAGCTCGACAAGATGGTTTGTGAGGCTGAAATGGGAGTTCATCCGCTGGAAGATCTAGCGCTAGTCCAGCTGAAGAAAGAAAAGCTGTGGGCCAAGGATAAATTGTCGTCCATGCTGCAAGACGAGCCAACGCACTAACGGCAACGGTGCCGGCTTAGGAGTCGGCAAGGATTTAGACCAACGCCCGCTTGCCGCGGGCGTTTTCCTTTTTTGGATTATTCAATGGGCAACCATCTTGCCGCATCTGCCGTATCTGGGGTAAGGTGCCCGCGGTTTGAATTTCTGACGTTCGTTCGGGCAAATACATATGAAAATTTATAACAGTGTTCTGGAACTGATCGGCCGTACACCGATGGTTAAAGTAAATCATCTGGATACCGGGCCGTGTGAGCTTTTTCTCAAGTTAGAAAACCAGAATCCTGGTGGCTCCATTAAAGATCGCATTGGTTTAAATATGATCGAAGCCGCCGAGAATGCCGGCAAGATCAAACCTGGTGACACTTTGGTGGAAGGGACCGCAGGAAATACCGGGCTTGCTTTGGCGCTGGTCGCATCACAAAAGGGATATCGGCTGATACTGGTGGTGCCGGACAAAATGAGCCGAGAGAAAATTTTTAATCTTAAAGCCATGGGTGCGGAAGTCATTTTGACCCGTTCGGACGTCGCCAAAGGCCATCCGCAGTATTACCAGGATTTGGCCGAATCTATCGCCAGCGAACGCGATGACTATTATTTTATTAATCAGTTTGGGAACCCAGACAATCCGGCTGCGCATCGTGCAACCACCGGGCCGGAAATTTTGGATCAAATGGACGGTAACGTGGATGCCATAGTATTTGGCGTTGGCAGCAGTGGGACGATGACTGGCCTAAGCCAGTACTTCGCCGAAAATTCACCGGATACCAAATTGATTATTGCCGATCCAGTGGGTTCGATTCTTGCCGAATACGTCAACGAAAATAATTTGACCGACAAAGGTGGTAGTTGGATGGTTGAAGGCATTGGTGAGGATTTTCTACCGACTATCAGCGACTTTTCGCGGATTCATAAGGCTTATGCGATAAGCGATCAGGAAAGTTTTGACATGGGGCGCGAACTGCTTCGAAAAGAAGGCATCCTAGGCGGTTCTTCCACCGGAACCTTGATCGCCAGCGCTTTGCGGTACTGCCAGGAGCAAACCGAACCTCAGCGTGTGGTCAGCTTTGTTTGCGATACCGGCAATAAATACATCTCCAAGATGTACAACGACTACTGGATGCTGGATAACGGCTTTCTTAAGCGCGAAGCCCACGGCAACCTGCGGGATTTAATCATGCGGCCGTATTGGCGGCACGACACGGTAATTGTTGGTCCGAAGGAGCCTCTGACTACCGCGTATGCGCGTATGAAGCTGTATGACGTATCCCAGCTTCCGGTTATGGAAGGAGATCAAATCGTTGGGATAATCGACGAGTCGGATTTGCTCATGGTCGTATACGATGACGCAGAACAGTTTACCAATCCGGTATCGTCCGCGATGACATCCGAGCTGGATTTTGTCGATGTGGATGCGCCGCTGTCTACATTATTGCCCATCTTTGATGCCGGCAAAGTGGCCATAGTGAAAGAGAATGAGAACTTCCTGGGGCTGATTACCCGCATCGACTTGCTCAATTATCTACGTAGACGGTTTGATTGAGGGGCATCCGTCCGCATGTATTTGCAATGGGCGCGGATTTAACGCCGCGCATTCTTCTCAAATAATTCAATAAGAGTAGCCATGAGCGACAGCAAACTAATTCGAGGCATGGGGACCAAAGCCATTCATGCCGGACAATCTCCAGAGCCAGTTACCGGCGCCATCATGCCGCCCATTGTTCAGTCTTCTACCTATGTGCAGGCCAGTCCCGGTGAGCATTCGGGATTTGAGTATTCGCGCTCGCAAAATCCGACGCGATTTGCCTACGAGCGTTGTGTGGCTGGATTGGAGAACGGCACTGCGGGATTTGCCTTTGCGTCGGGCATGGCAGCTAGCTCTACGGTATTAGAACTGCTTGACTCTGGAGATCACGTGGTGGCCCTGGACGATCTCTATGGGGGCACGTTCAGAATGTTTGACAAGGTCCGTAAGCGCAGCGCGGGCTTAAAGTTTGATTTTGTAGACGCCAGCGACATCAGTAATCTTGAAAACGCGATTCGCCCAGAGACGCGCATGATCTGGATCGAGACGCCGTCCAATCCGATGCTAAAGCTGGTGGATATTAACGCCGCCGCGAAGATAGCCAAGCAGCACAATGCAATTTTGGTAGTGGATAATACGTTTGCTACGCCCATGTTACAGCGTCCGCTAGAAATGGGTGCCGATATCGTTGTGCATTCTGCGACCAAGTACCTCAATGGGCACTCAGACATGGTAGGTGGTATAGCCGTCGTAGCCGACGATGATCTGGCTGAGCGCCTCGGCTTCTTGCAGAATTCTACGGGTGCGATTGCGGGCCCATTTGATTCGTTCCTGGCGCTGCGAGGTCTGAAGACCCTGGGCGTGCGTATGCCTCGACACTGCGAGAATGCGTTAACGATTGCGCGATTCTTAGAAGATCATCCAAAGATTGAAAAGATCCTATACCCCGGTCTGGAAAGTCACCCGCAGCATGCTCTGGCCAAATCCCAAATGGCAGATTTTGGTGGGATTGTGAGTATCGAAGTTGCTGGTGGACTCGCAGGAGCGAAGGCGATGATGGAACAGTGTGAAGTATTTGCTCTGGCCGAGTCGCTGGGCGGTGTTGAAAGTTTGATCAACCATCCGGCCATTATGACCCACGCATCAGTACCGAAAGAGATCCGGGATCAGATTGGCATATCTGATGGGTTAGTGCGCCTGTCGGTAGGTATTGAGGATGTAGATGATCTAATTGCTGATTTAGATCAGGCGCTAGAAGCGATCCGTGTCGCCGCGTAAGTAGATCGGAAAGCTGGCCTTGGGGGCCAGCTTTCTTTTCCTGTCATTTCCTACGGTACTCGCCGTCAAATAGCGTGCTCCACGTAGCGCCATCGTCCTGGCTGGATTGCCAATGTTGTCGCACAGTGCCATTTTCATTGGGTGTCCATGTGATGCGGTGCATGACCATTCCGTCTCCCTGGCGTGCCTTTACCTTGCCAGATAGCACCATGTTCTCTCCTTCCAGTCCGCCATCCATTTGTAGTAGCGCCCCGGACGAGTCTGCCCAACTTTGATGCCATCGCTTATTGCGTGCGTCATAAAGGTTGATGCTGTTGCCAGAAAAGTTGCCAGCAGCGCTGGTCCAGCTTTCGTGCAATACACAGTTGTTGTGGCGAAGTTCGATGCGATTGGTACCAGCCAATTGGTCATTCGCGTAAACATCCCACTGGCCCACCCAGAAATCGAACTGTCGATGTTCAGGTGTATCACATGCTGGCGGTGGAGCCTGGGGCTGTGTGGCGGGCTGGCCAGTGGTTTCTTGGGCTAGCCCGACGGTTGCCGCACAGCAAATGGTCGCGGCCAGACAATATTGCTTATAGCTCATGCGTTCATCTCCTGGTTTGGAATTTAGCGTAAATCCAAATGCGAGTTAGCTTCACATCGGTGGGTTCTTGCGAAATTCCAGGGGAGATACGCCCATGCGCTCTTTGAATAAGCGAGAGAATGCGCTGCGATTGCCAAAACCTGCGGCGAAAACAATGTCGGTGATGGCGATTTCGGTGGTAACGAGCAATTCTTGGGCTGCGTGCAGTCTGCGTTCTGTGAGATATTGATAAGGTGTTAAACCGAATTCGCGTTTAAACTGTCTGAGAAAGTGTGCGCTAGACATAAATGCCGCTGCCGCCATGTCGGCAAGACAAATAGATCGATCATAATTGTCATCTATAAAGTGACGAGCCCGCTCCAGGCGGCGAATAATGTCCGGGCGGCGAGAGCGGCGTGTTGGGTGAGATGCTTGAGCCATAATGTATCTCCTATTTAGTTAATACTTAACCACGAAAACTGTCGTATGACAAGCGACGTAGGAAATTATATTCTGAGTCAATGACTTATGAATGGCATGAAAACCCTCTGAATTTCAGAGAAAAATCATGCAAAAGTTCTGAAGAAGTTCTGAAAGCGAAGGAAAATTAGGTTTATGACGGCAGATTTGCGTGTTTTGCATGATGTGCGCAAGCCATCTCGCTTCACCTTGGGAGAGTTTCAGGTGGACGTGGATAGCTTGCTCATGTGGCGCAAAGGCCAAGAGATAAAGCTCACCCCGAAAGCCGGAGCGGTACTACGTGAATTGGCCACACACTTTGGGCGGGTGGTATCCCGGGACGAATTAATGGAGAGCGTGTGGACAAATACGTGTCCCACCGACGATGTGCTGTCTCACGCGATTGCAGAGCTGCGCAGGCTGTTTCGCGACGATTCGCGTAATCCGAAAATTATCGCCACGGTCCCCAGAGTTGGATATCGCCTTTTGATGGAACCGCAGTCTATTGATCCCAACAGTACGTCTACAGAACAAGCTAGCCTGCCAAGTCGTCCCAGGTTCGGGCTATCTGCGCTAATTACCATGACCGTAGTAGGCGGCGTTATAGGGGCGATGATTGCTGTGTTGGTTGGACAGCAGCAGGAGGAATCTGGGGCAGTCGCTGAACAGATGAGTCTGCCTGCGCCATTGGCCGCTGCGTTGCCGCTGGCGACAACGCCGGCACCAGAACGAATGCCGGCACTTTCTCCAGATGGCGATCGAGTGGTTTATGCGGCGCGGGTAGATGGTAGATCGGATTTCGACTTGTTCCTGGCGCCTACGCACGGAGGCGGTCTGACCCGAATAACGGACACGCCGGGTATGAATGAAATGGTACCGGTTTGGTCCAAAGTAGATGAGCGTATCGCTTATTATCGCTACGAGAGCGAAGGTTGTACTTTAGTGATTCACTCGCTTCACGGTGGCCGTATGCGGGAACTGGACCATTGCCCTCGCGGTGCCATTACCTTTTTGGATTGGTCGCCAGATGGCAAAACCATCGCCATTACCAGCTCCATGTCACCAGAGGATGGCGAAGAAGCGCCAACATCAGCCCGCATTCTACTGATAGATGTCATTACTGGAGAAATTGAGCCACTAGAGTATGAGTCGGCCCAAGGCGAACACGACGTTCAGCCAAAATTCTCAGCGGACGGGAAATACATTGCTTTCAGAAGCGGTGCGTTTCCCAGGAGTGTTCTAAAAACCGTGGAGCTGGCAAGCGGTGACGTGAAATCTCTGACTGAAGGCGGGGCGCGTTTCTTGGGGTTTGATTGGGCACCGGATGGAAAAAGTATTTGGTACTGTTCTGACCAGTCTGGAACGCCCGCATTGTGGCAAGCGGATCTAAATTCCGGGCGAACACACCTGTTGGAAACCGGTTGCGGCCAGGGCATGGACGTCGCTGTTGGGCACAACGTTATGGCATTTGAGACGGTTTCGGAAAATAGCGAGATTCGCACTGTCTTTCAGGATTCATCCAATCCGGATGAGCTGGCCATCGAAACGTTGTTTCAGTCCACCTGGAATGAAGATTTTGGTGCATATCACCCGGATGGAACGCAGTTGGTGTTTGTCTCGAATCGAACCGGCAGTGATCAGCTCTGGTTGGGCAATCCGGAATCTGGTGAAACGTATCAGCTTACTCAGCACCAGGGCCTTAAATTAATTCGACCGCAGTGGTCGGCGGACGGTAGAAGCGTGTATTACGTTGGTCGGAGTCGTGCCAGCGAAGTTCCCTACCAGATTGAAGTAGCATCAGGCATTACCCGAAAAACTGATTTAGGCAGTGCGTCAGTGCGCAACGTGACATTGAGTCCAGACGGTAATTTTGTCGTCTATGAGCAGCTCAGCGATGGTGTCTGGCAACTATGGCGCAAACATTTGGAAGACGGCGACAGGCTGCAACTGACCACCGAAGGCGGGCATTACCCCCAGGTCGACCCAGACAATAAGTTTGTGTATTTCACCCGTCTGGATCGATTTGGACTCTGGCGCATTCCACTGGCAGGCGGCGAGCCGGAGCATCTGGGGCAGGCCATCTGGTTTTCAAATCAGGAAGGTTGGCTGATCGATTCCGAATACTTGTGGACGGTGCATGGCGACGATATAGACAAAGCTGGCTTGTATCGGTTCGATCTAAATGATCTGGAAAACTACACGCAGATTTTCCCATTTGAAGATGGCGGCTACTGGCGCTTGATCGATCGTAATAAGGCAACGGGGGCGTGGTTATTTTCATTCGAGGCACCCTTGCAAAGCGACATTATGGTCAGCAGCGACTGGTAGCGACTTCTGTCGCATCTTCGCAATGAGCCCATACTTTCTGAAAGTACGAAGCACTTAGTAGACAATCCCTTAACATTTCGTTAACATGACCTGCGAAGAGCTTCGTAGATTTGCATCCCAGGGATGGGGCAGTGCATCTACTGGTTCAGAATGAAAGTAGCTTACAGGGGATAGGTCATGCATATTCATTTACGCTTTAAATCGTTGCACATCGCTTTACTTTGTACTGCCGCATTGTTTTGCGTTTCGAGGCCAGCTAGCGCGGTGTCCGCGGGCCACGACTCGGTCGACGCGGTCGTTGTTTTGGATCGAGAGACACTACTCGAGTTTGGTCTGACCAGCGTAGCTGAGATTATTCAGCAATTGCCCATGTCAGGTTCAGCGCTGAATACAGGTTTCAACTCCGGCGGCAACGGCGCCGCTCATGTCAACCTTAGAAATATGGGTACAGAGCACACGCTGGTGTTGCTCAATGGTCGCCGCCTAGCAGCCAATTTGGCAGATCAAATAGATCTCTCAATGTTGCCGATTTCAATTGTAGAGCGTATTGAAATCAGCACAGGGACGGCGAGCGTAGACTACGGTGCAGGTGGTCTTGCCGGGGTGGTCAATATTGTCACTCGCGACGAATTTACTGGCATGCACGCAAATGCTCAGATTGGCGAGTTTGCCTCTGACGGGGACGGTGAAGTCCAATCTTACAGCTTCAGCTTGGGTGCCCAATCGGATCGGGGTTCTGTCTTTTTTGACGCCTCTTATCGCCAGGTAGAAGAGGTAATGGCGGATGCGCGAGCAATATCGACAGAGCCGCTGTTTGGTACCGGTCTGGCCTTTGGATCGGGGGCCACCCAGCAGGGCCTCTTCCTGCTGCCTAATGGCTCATTTGTGACTACCGATCCTGGCAGCAACGTTACCGGAAACAATGGACTCGGCGCTGCGGCGTTTCGGCCTTTTAATTTTGACCAAGACCGATACAATCCAAATATCGGTTCCTTCTTACAGGCGCCGCAGGAACGCTATAGCGCATACACTTCGGCAAAGTACGACGCTTCTGACCACATCTCTGTATTTGTAGAGGCGCTCTACAGCAAGCGCAAATCGCAACAAATGCTCGCGCCACAACCCTTGTTCATCGATAGTTTTTTCGGGTTTGCTGATGCGACTATTGGGGCGTTGAACCCTTTTAACCCCTTTGATACGGAATTGTTTGCGGGCAGCTTTTTTGTCGCAAGACGACTGACCGAAGCCGGTCCGCGAATATTCAGCCAGGACGTGGACACATTTCGTTTTGCTGGCGGCCTGAACGGCAGCATGGACTTAGGTTCGCGCTCAATTTCGTGGAGCGTGGACAGCAACTACCATCAAATTGATCGTTCTGATTTGCGTACCGGCCTGGTAAACCTTAGTCGCGTCAACGAAGCGCTTTCAGACGATTGTGCAACTGGCGCCATACCTGGTTGTGTTCCTTTGAATGTGTTTGGTGGTCTGGGGCCTGACGGGCAGGGAACCATTACCAAAGAAATGCTGGATTACATTCTGTATACGTTGCAAGAAGAGCGGGAAAGTGTACTGCGGTCGTACCGAGGGCAGGCAAGTATTCCACTGATTGAACTGCCAGCGGGTCAGGCTGTCGCGGATGTGGGTTATGAGTGGAGACAGATATCCGGGTTTGCTCAACAGGACGCGTTAACACTCTCAAACCAAATTGCGCCATTACGTGTTAGCGGAAACGGCGAAAACTCTACCCAGGCAGACGAGGCGTATGTCCGCTTCGCGATACCGTTGTTCGCGGAAATACCCGGATTGCAGCAGTTGAACGCCGAACTTGGGGCCCGTTGGATAGATTACGCCGGCAGAGACTCTGAAGTAGCACTGCAGGCGGGGTTCCTTTGGAAGCCAAGTCAACAATGGCAGATCACAGGCAGTTGGAGTGAGGGATATCAGGCGCCCGCCTTGAATGACCTGTTCGGCGACCGCGAAGTT
>CAZVYE010000057.1:0-6103 GCA_964630895.1 uncultured Gammaproteobacteria bacterium
CGGTGCGATTCAGTTGGGAATGCCGCAGGACAATCGATCCTTCTTCGCAGTGACTGCTGGATCTGAAAGCTGGGAGCAAGCTCAGGTCGGTTGGACTGCAGGTGGCTTCTCCGTACAAGCACAGTTTCGTAGCGCGGATGAGTTTCGGGAGAATGCCGGCTTTGCGGATCAGAAGTTACATATGCGCCTGGCGGGGACGCTGGGAGATTGGGACATCACGCATAGCTTCACCGGGGTCAATCTCAATCAGGAAACCGCAGGCTTTGTGCTGGGGGAAGACGCCTATCGTGACCCCATCTTGCGGACTACCAACCCAAATCCAGAAGCTTTTCGAGATGCCTATGCGGCACGTTGGCAGACCGCATTGGCGCGCAGTGCATCCAACGTGGATCAGCAGGTACGCGTATTTGCGCGACACAATGACATGAAGTTCTTGCAGCACTTCCTTCCGGGCCAGCCTCTGGAGGAGAACGGGCACAGCAGCGTTGGCAGCCGGATTCAGTGGGATACGGATGCCTGGGCGGTAGGTGTTGATCTGGATCTGGCGGATGGTTTTTTGCGTCAGACTCAGGATGGGGCTACGCAGTCTGATTCTGCATTCTTGCGCGCCACTCGGCCAGCGGGCAGGCATTACGACTACGACGTTTTCGCAATAAATGCAGGGCTATGGGGCCAGCGGAGTTGGCCACTCACCGACAGCCTGGAACTACAGGTGTCGGCTCGTGCCGATTATTCGTACTACGATTACAAAAATCAGCTTGCTGACGGCAATTTGCGCGACGACGGCACGGAATGCGGATTTGGTGGGTGCATATACAACCGGCCTGCAGATCGATCGGACGATTTTCTCGAGCTACTCCCAGAGCTCTCGTTGCGGCACACCACTTCCCGAGGCTTGCGCTATCTGCGTGTGGCTCGCGGCTATCGGCCGCCTCAAGCGACCGAATTGTATCGGCTGCAGCGGAATCAGAATGTGGCTGATCTGGATAGTGAACGTTTGGATCAGCTGGAGCTTGGTCAACTTTGGCAGTTTCCAAATGGTCATGCCCAGATTGCTCTGTTTACGATGCAAAAGGAAAACTTTATTTTCCGCGATTCGGAGGGCTTTAACGTCTCCGATGGCGCAACTGATCATGTGGGTGTAGAGGTTGAAGGGCGTTGGCGGCTATCCCAAGACTGGCAGCTGCTCGGCAGCGCCACCTACGCTCGCCATACCTACGATTTTTCTCGTGAAGTCGGTGGTGGTGACGTAATAAGTGACGGTGACGATGTGGATACTGCGCCCCGAACCATGGCGAATCTTCGGGTAGAAAAGTCGTTTGCACAGCATCGCCTGGCACTGACCTACGAACACTTGGGTTCCTACTATCTGGATGCCTCCAATAGCGCCAAGTACGGCGGCCATGATCTGCTGCATCTGGATGCGGTTTGGGATATCTCCGCTCGCACGTCGGTTAGTCTGAGAGTTCAGAACATTGCCGATAAGCGCTTTGCAGATCGAGCGGATTTGGCGTTTGGCAACTTTCGCTATTTTCCAGGTGCGCCACGGCAAGGCTATATTACTCTCACCACCCGGTTTTGATTTGGTCGTGCTGCTGGAAGCTCAAAACCGCGTAGGCGCTAACATTTTTCCACGCTATTTAAGCTATGCTGGCTTGAATTTGCCCCGTGGAGAACACAGATGAATAGTCGAATTATCCAGTTTGGGCTGCTGACCGTTTTTGTGCTTAGTGGCTGTCAGAATTTGCCAGCTCCCGCAGCTCCAGACGCCTATTATTATTGCAAGCCCGATTCAGCAGTGCGATATCGTGGCAAGGTCCCAGAAGGGGTAGCCTCGATTCGACCCGCGCCAGCACATGGTAGCTGTCGACACCAGTAGCATCGCGAATCGCCGACTATAAGGATTTTGTTATGGCGATCACCGAACACGCCCAGTCAACCATCACCGGTCTGTTAGATGAGCATAAAATTGTGCTCTTTATGAAAGGTGAGCCAAAAGCATCCATGTGCGGTTTTTCGGCAACTGCCGTTGGCATTCTAGACTCGTTGGATGTGCAGTACGCGAGCTTCAACGTGTTGCAGGACGAAGAAGTGCGCGAAGGCATCAAAGTCTTTGGCAACTGGCCGACGATTCCGCAACTTTATATCGATAAAGAGTTGATCGGCGGCAGCGATATTATCCAAGAGATGTTCAATTCTGGCGAGCTGCACGAAGAGTTGGGTCTGGAGACACCCGACAAGACTCCACCAACGATTTCAATAACCGATGCTGCGGCCGAGGCCATTCGTGCCGGCACTGGCGATCAGCCGGGTGTAGTTTTGCACTACAAAATCGACGACCACTGGCGCAGCCAGTTTTTCCTGCAACCAGCCAACGGCACTGAGATCAAAGCTGAGTCCAATGGCATTACGCTGTACATGGACATCCTAACTGCGCAAAAAGCACGCGGCGCGACCTTTGATTTTGCGGACACCCTGCAGGGTTCTGGACTAACTATTGACCTCCCTGAAGCACCGCCTGCCGTGCTGCCGTTGAGCGTGCAGGAATTTAAACAGAAGCTGGATGCTGGCGATGATCTGCTCGTAGTGGACGTACGCAATGCGCAAGAGCGCGCACGTGCCACGGCATCGTTTGCAATACCTTTGGATGACGGTGGTATGCAGGCAATAAACGCTCGAGATAAAGACGCACCGATCGCGTTTATTTGTCATCACGGAAGATCTTCTTTAGGTGCCGCTGAGCACTATCGTAAGGAAGGCTATACCCAGCTGTTTAATGTAGAGGGTGGTTTGGACGCATATGCCGATCAAATCGACTCCGACATACCAAGATACTAAGTTAAGACGTAACGGATATGGCGGCCACTGATAACAAGTCGGTAAAACCGACTGAGTTGACCGTGCATAGTCAGTCTCGTCTACTGGAAGTCGCATTTGAAGATGGGCAGCGTTTTTCGCTGCCTTTCGAATATCTACGGGTCCATTCTCCATCGGCCGAAGTACAAGGACATCATCCGTCACAACGTATATTGCAGACTGGTAAGCGCAATGTCGGCGTTGAAAATATCGTGCCCGTAGGTAATTACGCAGTCGCTATCCATTTTGACGATGGCCACTCCACGGGTATCTATACGTGGCGTAATTTGTATGCACTAGGAGCTAACTACGACGAAAACTGGCAAAATTACCTCAATGAATTAGAAGCAGCAGGGGCGTCGCGCGACTCATGACCCAGACCGTCAAAGAAAATGGCATTGTGTCAGAAAGCACCGTAGCCGATGATTCAGGCTCGGAGAGCAAAACGCACTTTGGCTTTAGGGAAGTTCCGGTCGGCGAAAAGGCCTCTCTGGTAGGACAGGTATTTACGTCGGTTGCAGATAACTACGATCTGATGAACGACATGATGTCCATGGGCATTCATCGATTGTGGAAGCGACATTTTGTGAATACTGCTGGTATTCGGCCGGGAGATGTCATTCTTGATCTGGCCGGCGGCACCGGCGACATCACCTCGCTTATGGCACCCAAGGTGGGTAAAGATGGTCTGATCGTGCTGGCAGATATCAATGCCGCCATGCTCCGCAATGGTCGAGATCGTATGCTGGACACCGGCCTGGCGAATATCACCCGGACTGCCCAGGTCAATGCGGAAGCACTCCCGTTTGCGAGCAACACCTTTAATGTAGTCACCATGGCGTTCGGCTTGCGAAACGTCACCGAAAAGAGCAATGCGCTCAAAAGCATTTTCCGTACGCTGAAACCAGGCGGTCGGCTGCTGGTGCTGGAGTTTTCCAAAGTACAACTTGACGCCATGGCACCGATCTACGATTGGTATTCTTTTAAGGTGCTACCAAAACTTGGCAAATACATCGCCAAGGATGAAGACAGCTACCGCTATTTGGCCGAATCCATTCGCCAGCACCCAGATCAGGATACGCTCAAGTCCATGTTCAGCGAGGCAGGTTTCGAAATGTGCAAAGTGCACAACTTGCTCGGCGGCATGGTTGCCATTCATTCGGGGGTGAAGCTGTGAGCGAAGTAGCCAGTCTGCGCGACAAAGTTGCCGCGCTGGTATGCGGCATGCTCAATCGCGTCGTTGGGTTAGACTTGGATGCAAAGCCCGGCTTGCGCAGGCTAGAAGGACGCTCCATTTCCGTAACGGTGCGCGGGCCGGATATGGGTGTTGCATTGCAGGTGGAAGATGGAAAATTCCAGCCATTGCCGTCAGGACAAGAGGCCGATGCGATAATCGCCGCAGCACCTGCGAGTTTCATCGCGATGGCACTTAATGGCGGTCAAGCCGCGGTCGGGCAAATTGAGATTAGTGGCGATGCCGATACGGCGCAGCGCTTCCAGCGCTTCTTTACCAAGCTCAATCCCGACTGGGAAGAGCCCTTTAGCCAGGTGTTTGGGGACGTCATTGGGTTCCAGATTGCGCGTCGATTGCGCGGTCTACTGGAATTTACCCGCTCCGCCAGCCGATCCCTGTCAGAAAACGTCAGCGAATATCTACGCGAAGAAAGCCGCGATCTGGTAGCGCCAGCAGAGATGGATGGGTTTATGGATGACGTGGATGATCTGCGTGACGATTTGGCCCGGCTGGAAGCGCGCATCCAGGCGCTGGCAAGCGGTTCTGGCGCATGATGGGATTGCGGCAGTTCGCTCGATTGTTGCGAATCAGTGCGGTATTGGCCCGCTATCGTCTGGACGAGATTGTGGATGCGGCCCACCTGTTTCGGCCAGTAAAGATCATTCGAATTATTGCGCCCTGGAATCGGCGTGGCGTCAAAGATATGCCGCGCGGCCAGCGTATTCGCCTGGCGCTGCAGGAACTGGGGCCAATCTTCGTTAAGTTTGGCCAGATATTGTCTACCCGTAGAGACTTGCTTCCTGAGGACATTGCGCAGGAGCTTGCTCTATTGCGCGATCAGGTGGAGCCTTTTCCAGAAAGCGAGGCAAAAGCCAGAATTGAAGCATCTCTGGGTGCCGAAGTTGAAACACTGTTTGCCGAATTTGAACGGACGCCGCTGGCGTCGGCTTCTATCGCGCAGGTGCACGGGGCGAAATTGGCAGACGGACGCGATGTGGTGGTTAAAGTGTTGCGCCCAGGTATTCGTCGTCAGATTGAGGAAGATACCGGCCTGCTGAGAACCATAGCGCGCATGGTCGAACGATATCACCCGAACGGGGCAAGCTTGCGTCCTCGGGAAATGGTGCATGAATTTGAGAAGACGATCATCCACGAGCTAGACCTGCAGCGGGAAGCCGCCAATGCTTCGCAGCTCAGACGCAACTTCAAAGATTCAAGCGATCTTTACGTGCCAGAGGTTTACTGGCCTTACTGCAAAGAAGACGTCATGGTGATGGAGCGCGTATCCGGCATCCCCATCGACGATTTGGATGGCCTCAAAGCGGCCAACGTGGACTTGGAAGTGCTGGCGCGCCGCGGTATGAAAATTTTTTATACCCAGGTTTTTCGCGACAACTTTTTCCACGCGGATATGCATCCGGGCAACATCATGATCGATGCGACCAATCCTGCCGATCCGACGTATATCGCATTGGATTTTGGCATCGTTGGTACGCTGCCGCCGGCGCATTTGCATTATCTGGGAGAAAACTTCAGCGCCTTTTTCGATCAGGACTACCATCGCGTCGCAGTGCTTCATATTGAAGCGGGTTGGATTCCCGATTCGGTCCGAGTAGATGAGCTGGAGAGCGCGGTGCGCACGGTCTGTGAACCGCAGTTTTCCAAACCCCTTTCTGAGATTTCATTCGCCGAGGTGCTGTTTAAACTGTTCGAAGTGGCGCGGCGGTTCAATCTCATCGTGCAACCCGAGCTCGTGTTGCTGCAGAAAACTCTGCTCAACATCGAAGGTATTGGTCGCTATGTCTATCCGCAGCTGGATATCTGGGCTACCGCCAAGCCCATTCTGGAAGACATTCTGCGCCAGCGTCACGGCATGGATGCTGCGGCCAAAGATTTACGCCAGAAATTGCCCAGCTGGATGGCTAAGACGCCCGAGTTACCTGGTCTGATCTATGACTTTCTCCAGCAGGCGACGGGGCCCGGCATGGCGGTTCGAGAAGATCGCTCTGCCGA
>CAZVYE010000057.1:6203-18748 GCA_964630895.1 uncultured Gammaproteobacteria bacterium
TTCACTGCCCAACTAAGACGCCATTCGGTCGCACTAATCAGCCTCGCGATTGCCCTGTTTAGTCTGGGCTACAACACCTGGCGCAATGAAACTACCGAACACCAGCGCAACTTGCGTCATGCGAGTTTTGAAATGGTCGAGAAACTCGGGGAGCTGCAGTCGCTGGTCAATGCGATGGCGTATGACAAACCCGAGTCGAATGCCTGGGTTCAAGGCTGGGGACTCATCATGACGCTGGAGTCGCTGGCGACGCTCATGCCCGAACCCGTGGGTCAAGAAACCCTTGCTCTGAAAGCAGTATGGGCCAGCCATATCGATGTGTTGGCTGCTGGCGGTGAGCCTGCGCAATCGGTGGATCGGGATCATATCTCTCCCGCGATCAAGAAGACCAATGAGACCGTGCTTGCCACACTTGCCAGCCTGGACTGATCAGCGCCATTCTGGCCTCTGAAATCTCACTTTGCGCCTCCTTTTAATCGTGCTTTAATCATCTCGTTTTGGCATGACATACGAGGGACACGCAATGGCTCTAATGAAAGAATTTCGCGACTTCGCCATGAAGGGCAATGTGGTAGACATGGCGGTGGGCATCATCGTTGGTGCTGCGTTTGGCAAGATCGTCAGTTCGCTGGTCAAAGACGTCATCATGCCGCCAATTGGTTTGGCCATCGGCGGCGTGGATTTTTCAAATCTTAAGATCCTCCTGAAAGCCGCAACCGAGCAAACCGAAGAAGTGGCGATCATGTACGGTCAGTTTATACAGACAGTGGTAGATTTCCTGATCGTGGCAGGTGCAGTCTTCGTCGCCGTAAAGGTGATGAATAATCTAAAAAAGAAACAAGAGAAAGAGCCGGAGAAAGCGCCGGATCCCAGTGAAGACATCCTGTTGTTGCGGGAAATCCGAGATGCGATCAAGAGCAAAAACTCTGTCTGATTTATCAAAAGCCTGGAGCATTCACGTTCCAGGCTGACAGTGCCGGTCGTTTAATCCTCTGCTAAGTCGCTGAAAACTAAAACCTAAAGTTTTCCTAAAGTTAAACTCATGCGACTGCCACGGCAGTCCTCCAGTATGCGATCAAATCGTTTGCTGGAGAACTGCAATGCCGAAAAAATGTTTGTGCGTTAAATCAACTGTTGTCGCTATGCTAGCGGTGTTTGCAACCAACAGTGGTGCCCAACTCAGCACGGATTTTTCCGAATTACTCGAATTTGAGCCAACGATTACGGATAGCCCACATGCTCGCGCGGGCGAAGCCGTAGCTGCTGGTGACTTTGACAACGATGGAAAGACCGATATGGTAATCGTAGCCCCCGGCTCGGGGCTGGATTTTGCGCTGGGCGGTGCCACGATTTTTTGGGGGCGCGAGGATCCTGCGAACAACCCTGCTACCTTCACCGAACCAGTTCAGATATTGACTACAGACTTTGGCGAAGTCTTCCCTGAAGTGGCTGCCACTAGCGCAGATTTCAATCTGGATGGTCGAGATGACTTTGTACTAGGTGCCCCGCATCAGGGCGATATGTTCAACGAAGGGTTCCCAAGTCGCGCAGGCTGGGTCTATGTCATTCGGACACCCGAAACTCGTAACGATATTGAAGGTGAAGTTTTCACGCAGAATGATCTCTTAGAGGCTCCGGCTGCGGCGGAAGGTAATATGTTTGGTCATGCATTAGCCGCCGGTGATTTCAATTGTGACGCGCGCCCGGACCTTGCTATCGGTATTCCAGGTCAGAATGTCGGAGGAATCAGCGGTGCAGGTGCAGTCGCAGTTGTGTATGGCACCGACGATGCCCAAGGGTTGGGACTAACTTCTGATCAATTCTGGCATCAAGACGCTGCAGGCATACCTGGGTCAGCGGAAGAAGGTGATGCATTTGCGTGGTCGCTTGCCGCGGGTGACTTTGATACCAACGGATGTGACGATCTTGCGGTAGGCGTGCGCAATGAGTCCATTGGCGATGAGTTCCTGGCTGGTGCCGTCAATGTGATTTATGGCAGTCTTGATGGTTTAACTTCTGAGAACGCGCAATTATGGAGTCAGGACAGCGACGGCATTCCTGGTCAAGCGGAACTCGTAGACCAATTTGGTTCATCTTTGGTTGTAGGGGATTTCAACGGTGATGGAGCTGATGATCTTGCCGTGGGAGCCAGACAGGAAGCCATTGGGGAGGTGGCTGACGCTGGTGCCGTAATCGTCATATATGGTGCCTCCAGCTTTGGACTGGTCAGCGCGGGCAGCCAGTTTTTTAGCCAGGCGACGATGGATATTGGCGGCGAGCCGGAACAGTATGACTATTTCGGCGCAGCGCTGACCGCTGGCGACTTTGCCGAAGATGGCGCCGACGACCTGGTTATTGGCGTTCCAGGGGAGGACTTATCCACCGGTGACGTTCAAAACGGTGGGCTGATTCATATATTGCAAGGTCGACCTGCCAGTGGCATTACTACGCAAACCAGTCAGATTTTTACCCAGAACACTTCCGGTATAGCCGGAATGCCAGGCACAAATAACGAGTTTGGGTTTGCGCTGGCTGCTGGTGATTTCGATGGCAATGCAAAAGCCGATTTGATCGTGGGGGTGCCCGGTGCCCAAGATGGAACAGATGCGGGATCAGCCATTGTCTTATTCGGACGCGAATCCTCTTCGGCCGACATTACAGCCAGTCAGACGCTGGTGGAGCCCAACACCCAGGTCACACTGAATTGGACGAGTCTGGGCATTTCCTGTTCCGGCTCCTGGACCGGTCTTAGTCTGGATGCGAATGGCAGCGACGTCGTGACGGTAGCGCACGACACCGCTTATGAGTTGACCTGCACCGGAGCACTGGGTCAAATTATCAAAGACAGCGTGCTCGTCAGAACCCTGGCTTTGCCAGTAACTAATCTGCAATCACAGTTTATGCAGGTCCCGGAGGGCGATCCCGTGCAACTTGAATGGGAAAGTAACCATGCCGAACGCTGCGAGCCCAGCTGGGAAGGTGGTGTATTCGGTGCTATTGGTCAAGATGACCCGGTAATCCTAGGGGACACGACTTATACAATAACCTGCAGTAACGCGTTGGGGTCCGATGCGGCAAGCGTACAGGTCAGCGTGATTCCCGATCCCGACATTACACTTACAAGCAGCGATAGCCTGGTAGCCCCTGGTTCCAGCTTTACTATAACTTGGACAACAATGCATGCGGATTCGTGTAGTGCGCCATGGGCGAACCCGCCGGTCGGTATCAACGGATCGGCGCAAATCGATGTTCCAGAAGATGCAGCGATAAACACTTACGATAGCTATAGCATTACATGTCGCAATGCCACTGGCATTAGTAGTGCGACTGTCCTGGTGGCAGTTATTGCTGCCGAAGATTTGGGTGAACTGCTGTTCTTTAGCTCGTTCGAATAATCAAAAAAAAGCCCCCAAACTGGGGGCTTTTGCTTTTGTAGGTTGGCAGACTTAGCTGGTAACAGGGACCAGCGTCAGTTCTACGCGGCGGTTCTCGGCGCGTCCCGAACTGGTTTCATTCGAGGCAATGGGGAAGCGCTCGCCATATCCGGCGGTGGCTACCCGAACTGAGCGAATGCCCTGTCCCATTAAGAAACTGGCTACCGCATCCGCGCGACGCTCGGAAAGCTGTTGGTTGTAGCTTTCTGCGCCGGTGCTGTCGGTATGACCGACGACCTCAATAAGCGTTTTATCGTTTTCGCGCAGTACGTTGGCAACCGAATTTAGCGGATCACGGAACTGCGGCTTAATGGCCGAGCTATCTAAATCAAACGTAATACTGTCCGGCATACTCAATGTGATCTCGTCGCCGTTACGTTCAACACCAACACCAGTTCCGCGTAGCTCCTGGCGCAGTTTGGCTTCCTGCACATCCATGTAATAGCCAACGCCGCCACCGGCAATGGCACCTACACCAGCACCAATCACGGCACGTTTGCGTCGGTCTCGGCTGTCGTCACCGCTTAAGATTCCGGCGACGGCGCCCACGCCAGCACCAATGGCTGCGCCCTTAGTGGCTTTGGATGTTTGTTCTTCACCCGTATATGGGTTGATGGTTGTGCAACCGGCCAAGAATGCGGCAGCAACAGAACTGGCAAGTAATGTTTTCTTTAGTATGTTCATGGCAATGTCTCCGTATCTATCATTCTGTAAGATGATTTATTAGGGCTGCACTTTGCCATAAGTTAATTCAATGCAACGTGAATCGCTTTCAGCCACGATTCAGCTTTAATATTGCAGCGTAAGTGGTCGGTTTTGGCACTTGCCAAAGGAGTAATGTGCAAGAAGTGCACGGCATAATAGCTCTATCTGCTTGCATTATGCTGCTATTTGCGGCCATTTCCGGTAGAGTCGCGGCCTGGCCAATCACCGGGCCAATGTTGTTCATGGCAGTGGGTGCCGGTCTTGGGCCTTTGGGCCTGAATTGGATTACTTTTTCGTCGAACCAACCAGTGGTCTTATGGTTGGTAGAAATCACTTTGGCACTCGTTCTGTTTACCGACGCCGCATCGATAGACTTTTTGCGGCTGCTCAAACAGCGTGCCACTCCTTTACGATTGCTGCTCTTAGGATTGCCTCTGGTGATCATGTTTGGAGCGGCCACTGCCGTTGGCTTAATGGCGCTTTCCTGGTCGCAGGCCTTATTGCTGGGCGCAATCCTTGCTGCCACCGATGCGGCTTTGGGC
Organism: uncultured Gammaproteobacteria bacterium; assembly: GCA_964630895.1. Lineage (GTDB taxonomy): Bacteria > Pseudomonadota > Gammaproteobacteria > Xanthomonadales > SZUA-38 > CAZVYE01. The sequence continues at coordinate 10,885 of CAZVYE010000057.1, forward strand.
GAGGCTGTATTTAGCAATCCTAAGGTGCCTGTTCGGATCAGAGAGTCACTAGTCGCCGAAAGCGGTCTGAACGACGGTTTAGCGTTGCCTTTGGTCTTAGTGTTCGCAAGTATGTCGGTGGCAAGCCACGACTCCAGCGAACCAAGCCAGTGGGTCCTGCATGGCCTCAAACAGTTTGGTATCGCCCTGGCGGTAGGCGGCATTGTTGGTGCAGCCGCAGGGAAGCTGCTGGCCGCGGCCAGTCATCGCAGTTGGATGGCAGAGTCAATGGAAGGTATTGCTGGGATCGCCACTGCAATTTTGGCCTGGTCACTAGCGCATCTCTTAGACGGCAATGGCTTTATAGCTGCTTTCGTTTGCGGTCTGCTGCTTGGGGCAAATTTGCCGAAGCCCTGCAAGCGTCTGATCGAATTCGATGACGCCGAAGGACGCTTGCTGACGCTTACCGCGTTTACCCTGCTTGGCGCGGTTCTGTTACCTCAGGCTATCGCCGGAATCACCTGGGTTCATGTGCTATATGCTGTACTGAGCCTGGTACTTGTTCGGCCGCTGGCAATGTGGCTTGCGACCATTGGAGAGGGGTTGCGCCCCAGTTCTAGGCTGTTTATCGGTTGGTTCGGCCCGCGCGGACTGGCCAGTGTTTTGTTCTTGATTTTGATCGCTGAAAGAATGCCCAGCGCCCTGAATGACACCGTCCAAACCGTGGTCTGTATTACCGTAGTTTTGAGTGTTGCGCTGCACGGCATTACTGCCGCGCCAATGGCATCAGCATACGGCAAACGATTCAAAGCAAATGATCAGACCCCCGAGCACGACGCCCAGAGGTCCATTGTCCGAGATACGGTGGGTAGGGGTTAGGCTATTCGAACCCATCAGCAAAAATCAGATCTTCACCGAGAAAGCGGTAGATCAATCCGTTTCTATCCACTACCAGGACGTTTCGATTAGCATCTTCTCCGAAGGCAGTGAGGCACAATTGATCGCCGGCGCAGTATCCACTGGCATCTGTAGATGGATCAATCAGTACATCGAAGGTGGAAAACCCGTCGCTACTGGAAGCCACGTAAATTTCACCAGTACAGAAGTCCCCAAACAGATAAGTGTCAGACAACTCCGGAACGGGTCCACGATATCTATAGCCACCAGTTACTGAGCCACATGGATTGGACGGACGCTGATAGTCCACCAGCGGCTCGGTGTACGTTGCCATGGCGCTGCACTGGGATGATGCGGGTGAGTGGGGCTCTATACCTTCTCTGCAATCCCAGCCAAAATTCAGACCACCCTGGCCGGAAGCATTAAAACTGATTTCCTCTCGAGTACCCTGACCCACGTCACCGATGTACATATCGCCAGTGATCGCATCAAAGCTAAACCGAAACGGATTGCGCACGCCAAATGCCCAGATTTCGTCGCAGGCGCTGGCATTGCCTACAAATGGATTGTCCATAGGAATACCGTAGTTGGTCCCGGCACCACAGACACCGCTCACATTCTGTCCGGCGTTGTCCACGTCAATACGGAGCATCTTGCCTAGCAGCGCACTGGTAGGGTCAGCGCTGTTGGTGTTGCATATAGCCATATTATTGGCTGACGTACTGCCATCGGGGGGCGGTGAATTAATTGGGTCGCCATCTTGGGCTCGATTACAGGGATCGCCACCGCTGCCGCCGTCGCCCATCCCGATATACAGATATCCATCCGCTCCAAAGTGGATATCGCCGCCGTTGTGATTCGAGAAATCCTGGCGGATTCGGATAATCTCCAGAAACGTTCCCGGGTCGAGTTGATCGGCATCGCCTGCGCTTACCGTATAGCGCGCAACGATGGTATTGAAGGGTGAATTAAGGTCCGTGTAATTGACATACACATATCCGTTGGATATGAAATTTGGGTGGAATGCGATTCCGAGTAGTCCGCGCTCTCCCGACGAATTGGTCAGGGCCTGCCCCGAGCCAGAGATATCCAGGAATGGCGTGGGATCGACAGCGCCGTTGGGCCGCAAGATGCGCACCAGTCCGTCTTGTTCAACCACGAACAGGCGATCGCTACCGTCGAAGGCAGATCGAACCGCAAGCGGATTGCTAAATCCAGAACCGATTTGCTGCAATGACACATTATTTAAATCGCCAGCTACCCCTGCAGTAGCCAGCACAAATACGCACAGCCCGCTAAGGGCGCAATGTAATTTGGGCATAGGTTTTCTCCTCGAGCGCTTGTTAGCATAGGCTGATTACCATTAAATTTTTGTGACCCGTTGCCCCAAATCCCTAGCGATAAATCTGGGATGGCAGCCACGTGCTCAGAGCAGGGAATAGCGCCAGCAGCACGAGAATCGCAATTTGTATGAGTACAAATGGGGCAACGCCTCGGTAGATATCGGCGGTGGTCACTTGCGCGTCCGCCACACCGCGAAGGTAGAACAACGCAAACCCAAATGGTGGCGTCAAGAAAGACGTTTGCAAATTTACCGCGATAAGGATGCCAAGCCACAGGGGGTCAAATCCCATTGCCAGCAGCACTGGACCGACTATTGGTACTACGACAAAGGTAATCTCGATAAAGTCCAGCACAAAGCCCAGGGCAAACATCAAAATCATTACGATGATAAGTGCGGTCCACTTGCCACCAGGTAAGTCGGAAAGCAAGCTGTGGACTACGTCATCTCCCCCAAAGCCTCGGAAAACCAGTGAGAAAATCGAGGCGCCGATCAAGATGAGAAAGACCATGCAGGTGACTTTGAGAGACTCCTCCAGCACCTGCTGCGTGATCTTGATGGTGAGCCGCTTTTGTAATAGCGCCAGCATAAAAGCGCCCAGCGCGCCCAGTGCTGCAGCTTCTGTAGGTGTCGCAATGCCAGCAAGAATAGACCCGAGCACGGCGACGATCAGAATCAGCGGAGGCAGCATGGCTTTGGATAGCGCTATCCAGTCTGGTCGCGCGCCGTCATTCGCCTGCAATGGCGCTCGTTCTGGCTTAAACCGGGTAATGCAGAACATGTACAAAAGATAGGCTCCGACCAGCAAGAGGCCTGGAATAACCGCCGCCGCAAATAGCTCGCCTACCGATACCGTCTCTGACGAAAACAATCCCATGCGCAGCTGGGCCTGCTGGAAGGCGTTACTAATCACATCGCCCAAAAGTATCAGCACGATGCTGGGCGGGATAATTTGTCCTAACGTGCCCGCAGCGCAGATGCTCCCTGCCGCCAGTCTAGGATCGTAGTTCTGCTTCAACATCGTGGGTAGCGCCAGCAGCCCCATGGTCACTACCGTTGCGCCAACAATGCCTGTGCTTGCCGCCATTAACGCGCCCACGATGAATACCGCATAACCCAAGCCGCCCCGCGTATGCTGCACGGTTGCGGCCATGGCCGACAGCAGTCGTTCGGCAATCTGAGACTTCTCCAGGGTCACACCCATCAATACGAACAGCGGCACGGCCAACAGGGTCTCATTGGTCATGATCCCATACAGCCGATTGGGCACGGCTTCTAAAAAGACCGGATCAAACGCGCCAAACAAGCTTCCGATCAGGGCGAATAGCAAAGAGACACCGGCCAGCGTAAACGCCACCGGGAATCCGCTCATGAGTGCAATGCAAATAAACCCGAATAGCAGCAGCGGCCAGATGGCGGTCATTGGCTTGCCTCGTCGCGCATGGTCTGAATGCAAGCCAGAGAATTACTAATGGCTTGAATAACCAGCAGGACCATGGATGCCGGAATAAGCGACTTCAACGCGAACACCAGCGGCAGGCCACCGGCTTCACGAGAGCCTTCAAAAATTGCCCAGGATGCACTTACATACTCCAGGCTCATCCATACCACGTAGCCGCACACCGGCATCAGCAACAGCCATGTGCCCAGCAGATCTACCAGTGCCTTACGTGCCGGACTGAAGTTGCGATAGAAAATATCCACGCGCACATGTCGATCATGCTTCAGCGTGTAGGCCGCACCGAGCATAAACACCATCGCATGCAGATAGATAACCGACTCCTGCAGCGCAATTGATCCGCGCCCAAAACCGTATCGTAGGGTGACGACTACGGCAGTAATGGCCACCATGCCCAGCAGGAACCATGCAATCAGTTTGCCCGTCAATTCTGCAATGCCGTTTAGGCCAAGTATCAGTTTAACCATCCCAGAGTATTTATTGATCCACGCTGGGCCGGGAGGATAGCAGAAGCGCCCTACCAGGAGGGATAGCAGCGCATTCTTTGTTGCTTATTGGCTTGCTTGAACTGGCTCAAAGGCGGTCGCCCGGTCAGGGTGGGCGCGCAAAATCATATCTAACATATCGATGAAATCGTCATCGCTGATCTCGTCACTGCCGAACACGCGCCGTTTCAGTTGGCCCCATGTGCCGACGCCCCCGGTTGTTGCAACTTGATGTACGACAACAAGATCCAAATACGGGGCGACCCAGAGATAGTGTCCCCGATAGCCTTGTCCAAAATAAACCGGTTCGCGAGTTTTCAAACCAGTCCAGGTTCGATTGCCCGGTCGATCCACCCACCACATAAGTCCGTAATCGCCAAACTGATGATGAAAACTGTTTTCGCTGGGTGCCCCGTCCGCAATATCTTGTCCACGGGTACTTCGAAGTACCCAGTCCCGGGGCACAATCTGATGATCCTGCCATTGACCACAGTTCAAATATAAGAGGCCCAGACGCGCAAGGTCACGGGTCGACATGGTGAACATGTAGGCCGGGATATCCGACACATTGCCCATGCGACGCTCAGCGTAACTATCGTTGCCCACATAGGTGACATCCTGGGCACGAAAGTCTTGCATCTGCGTTGGTGCGGCTATGGTGTTCGCGAATAGTGGCCCGGCCTTTTCGCCGAGGCGGGCTTCCATCAATGCGACAGCAAGATTGAAATCCCAGTTGTTATAAAGCCAGTAGCTGCCCGGCGGCAGCTGTGGTTTTCCGTGGGTTTCCAACGCGTAATCTGCTACCGCACGTTTAGCCCGCTTCCACGAACCCATTTCGTAATGGGCCGATCGATAAATACCAGAGCGACTACCCATCAACTGAGCCAGCGTGACCGTTTTTTCCGTAGCGCTCAATGGCAGCTCCGACTCGTCCAACCTGGTCTCGCCAATTGTGGTGTCCAGACTCAACTCTGGACGTACAATCTGTGTTCCGATCAGCGCGCTTGCTACCGATTTGCGCAACGAGGCCATGTCGTAGCGTTCGTCATTTTTACCCAGGGCCAAAATCGGTCGACCCTGGTGGATGACCATCATGGCCGCAGAATCCAGACTATGGAATTTGGCTGTGAGCTGATTGAGTAAATTACTATCCCACGCGGTTGTAGCGACGGGCGCTGACCATTTTTCGGCAGGAAATTCCTTGACTCGACCACAGTAGGGCCAGCCTGGAGATTGCAGTTCTGAGGCAGTGCTAGATTGGTTCGCGTCATTCGACTCAGACTGAGACATAGCCCTTTGGCTCGGCAGAACCGCCATGAGCATGACTAGCAATAATGGAATACATGAATTGACTCGCATAACAGATTCTCGTGGCTTGAAACTGTCTGCCATTTTTTGGGATTGCACCCGGTGACGCCAGCAATAGCAGGTCTCAGGTCGCGTTCTGAGACGTGTTTGTCTGGTTTACATGCTCCGTGCGCCAGCTTGCTGGAGTCAGACCAGTGTGTTGCTTGAATACCCGATAAAATGCTGCGCGCGATCCGAAGCCGCACTGCAGACCAATGCCTTCCACCGAATAACGCGCCTCATCGGGGTCACCAAGCAACTGACACGCGTGTTGAACGCGATACTGCGCAATGAGCTGGGGGAAGGTTTTGCCCGCACTCAAGTTAATCGCCTCGGAAACTTCAACGCTGCGCAAGCTGAGCTGTTCGGATACGTCGGAGATTCCCAGGTCTGGATTGCTCCAAAGTTGGTCCGATTCAATCAGTCTCTGTATGCGCTGAAACGTCTTGGCCGCATTGCCTTCGCGTTCGACATCTACCGGCGTATTAAGCGTGCGTAAAAGCGGCGAGTGCGCCAAAGCCTGGAGCAGCAGCACATAGAAAAACAGTGTTCCCGTCAGCGGTACGATATCAATAGCCCAGGCAGACTCGTTAAAGACCATTCGGATAATCTGTGCTACGTGGATTGCGAACATGCAAACCAGAACGATGGCCGCGGTCCGATCAGATTTTCGCCAACGAAATTTCCTGTATTTAAGTGATCTGAAAAATACCGCCGTGGACACGGCAAAATAGCCCATCTGAATCCAGATGACGTGTTCGATTTGGAAAATGCCAGGTGCCCCTGCGGACACTGCTATCTGGAAACCAATAAAGGCGATAGGTGGTGCCCAGATAATCCAGTGCGGATTGCGACCAAGCGCTTGATAGACAAAATTTAGCAGTAGCGCGCCGGAAAGCACGGTTAGAGATTCTTCCAGCGCGTAAATCATCCAATGTTGCGGTACCCACGCGTGGTGTTCCATGGTGATTAAACCCAGTGCGACCGAAGCACAAAGTAACAGCAGGCCCAGGCCAAAGGCCGGCTGCTGTCTACGCGGCAACAATATGGAAAGTGCAATCAGCAGACCCAGGCCGGACCCGATCAGAGTGAATGCTGGAAGCAGGGTGGATATCAAAACGTGTACCAGATCAGCTCTGCAAATATCGCAGTTGGAAACGGAGCGCGCATAGAAAGTGCTGGTACTTGACTAGACATGAATTGAGATTAGCAGACTAATCGGCCTGCGCTAATCTGTCTGGAGTCACTAGTCATTCTGATTTTGGCCAAAGGCGTGATTGCATTGCCGCCATTTGCCTCGAATCTACGCGCTGAATCTGGCATGCTTCCCGTCCACCTATCTCAGCGGCCAAATCGCTCCATGTCTGATAAAACTCTGTATCTTATTGACGGATCTTCTTACCTCTTTCGCGCGTATCACGCGTTGCCGGAATTAAGCGCTCCGGATGGCGCACCCACTGGCGCCATGATTGGCGTGATCAATATGGTACGTCGCATGCTGAAAGAATATGAGCCGACCCATATGGCTATGGTGTTCGACGCGTCCGGTAAAACGTTCCGCAATGATTTGTACCCAGAGTACAAAGCAAATCGTCCCCCCATGCCGGACGATCTGCGCAGTCAAATTCAGCCGCTGCTGGACATCATCGTCGCCATGGGCATTCCTTTGCTGCGGGTGCCTGACGTGGAGGCCGACGATGTCATCGGAACATTGTGCGTAGAAGCGAAGAAACAAGGCATGAAGTGTGTGGTGTCTACCAGCGACAAGGATTTGGCTCAGTTGGTTAATGACGATGTGCTGCTAGTCAACACCATGTCTGATTCGCAGATGGACAGCGAAGGGGTAATGACAAAGTTTGGTGTCCCGCCCGAGAAGATCATTGACTACCTGGCGCTGGTGGGTGATTCGGTAGATAACATCCCGGGCGTCGAAAAGGTGGGGCCTAAAACTGCTGCCAAGTGGCTCGACAAATATGGATCACTGGATGCTGTGATCGAACACGCCGATGAGTTTGGCGGCAAGATCGGTGGGTATCTAAGAGACGCTATCGAGACGCTGCCGCTGTCGCGAGAGCTGGCTACCATCAAGACGGATGTAGAACTGGAAGCGGCCCCCGCAGACCTGGTCATTACCGAGGCTGAGACCGACCAGCTCAAGGAGTTCTATACGCGCTACGGCTTCAATCGCCTGTTGGAGGAGTTGGGGGAAGCGCCAGTAGAGAGCACGACCGCTGCGCCTGCGCCACCCGCTGAGACCAAGTATATATTGATCACTACCGAGGAAACGCTTAAGTCCTGGGTACGCCGTTTGGAAGAGGCCGAGTGCTTTGCGTTTGACCTGGAAACCGATTCACT
>CAZVYE010000058.1:0-18684 GCA_964630895.1 uncultured Gammaproteobacteria bacterium
GAAGGACAGCGCACTCCCCGGGCACAAGAGCAAGAGTAAACTCCCGCAAGGACGATCAAAAGAAGGGCTCGCCATCTGGCGGGCCTTTTTTATTTGTGTTCCGGCAGGTCTTGTCGAGCCCCACGGTTCGACCGGAAGGCCGGCCCCGCCGAGCTGCACGGACGCAGCGGAGGGCGCGAGACAGCACATCGTGCTGCGAGTCCGAAGGACGCTGTCCCGGAAGGAGAGCGCACTCCCCAGGGACCACGAGACTCCGAGCTGCTTCTAGGACCAACGAAAGAAGGGCTCGCCATCTGGCGGGCCTTTTTTATTTGCCTTCAGGAGTCAAATCGCTCTTGCCGCTGGCACGGCGGCTCCAGGGCGTTCGACCGGAGGGTCGGCCCCGCCAAGGGCCACGGACGGCCTGAAGGGCGCGGGACAGCACACCGCGCTGCGAGTCCGAAGGACGCTGTCCCGGAAGGACAGCGCACTCCCCAGGGACACCCAAAAACGCTAGGCTCGCTATTCGGCGCGCCTCTCTAGTTGCATTCGAAAGTTGGCCGCTCGCACCCTCGGCGCGGCGGTTTCAGCGCTGCCACGACGAATGGCCTCGTTCCAACCAACCTTGAGAAGACTGTTGGCGCAACCGTCCCTGTTTGCTATACCGGAACAATCACATGGATTAGGGCCATTGGCTATCCTTATATTGGCATTCTCCGCGCCGGATAAAGTATGTGCAAAGGAGGGGAACGGCCTATGAAGACTGGTTGCGGGCGCCAGTCTGGCGGCGACGTCTAAGGTCATTATGATGATAATCCTGCCAGATAAGCCGATACCACATCCAGGGCAGGATGACTGGACCAAGAAGTACAATGACAAAACTCCACGGCCAGCGACTGTTGACCTTGTTTTCGTATGCCAGTAGGAAATATGCGTATATCAACAGGAGGATTGCCAACGCGAGTAACACCCAGGGTGTGCGCAAAATTTCAGTCCAGTCGGCAGTGCTGGTAGACATGTGGAAAACGAGCCAGCCAGCTAATACCAACGGTACGCATGCCAGCATACCTGTCACGATTTTTGCAGATTTTTTGAAGCGCGCCATACCTATATTTTGCATAGAAAAGCTTGCGCGAATGATGCCAAATGGCACCTGTTTATTGTGTGAGGAAGTTTTATGAAATCACACAAAAACGACAGTTTTCGTGGTACCAACAGTGGCGCTTATATTGGTTTCATCAACTAAATCCCGGGAGGGGAATATGCGATTATTTCGTTTGCTCGCTGTGGCGAGCACCTGTTTTTTCACGGCAGCTTTCGCCGCTGACCATATCGATTCACCAAACGCGGCAGCCGACCCCGCCGCAGATCTAAACGACTTTTACGTTTTCGTAAATCCCAATGATGCGTCCGAAGTGATCTTTGCTTTGACGATCAATCCGTTTGCCGATCGTTCCACACTATTCTCCGATGCGGTTGAGTACCAAATCTTCCTGGAGAACGAACCCGGCCTGGCATCGGAAATTCGTTGTAGTTTCTCCCGCGATCAAAACGTTACCTGTACGGCACCTGGCGATAGGACAGTCAGCGGACCGACGGGACAAACCAATACCAATGGTGACTTCCGAGTTTGGGCAGGTCTGCGTGACGACCCATTTTTCTTTGATTTCGAAGCGTTCAATGAAACCATTGCGACCGCCACACCCGCGTTTAATGACCCAGGTGTGGATTTTTTTGCTGGCTTAAACGTCATGGCCTTGGTTGTTGGTATCGACCGGGAAGCCATCTCTCCGCAACCGGCGGCCAAAGCCCACTTCAATCAAAAGGTGTGGGCCGCTACTGAACGCGTCGAAGGCGACGGCATCGGCGGCGGTATCAGTGGATCCTGGCTAAATACCGATGATCCTGGTCAGGGCTGGATATTGGAAGCTGTAAGCAACCCGGTTCCTGACACTACCAGCAAAGCGCATTTGCCCATGCAGTTTGTTGCTTATTACTTTGGCTACAACAACGGTGCGCAACTTTGGTTGGCGGGCAACGGCCCTGATATCGATGGCAACACCGCGACCGTTGAAGTTTTCCGGGGTTCCGGCGGGCAGTTTGGTGCTGCGTTTCAGCAAGAAGATGCGACGTTGGAGTCTGTTGGAACCATGGTCTTTGATTTTGAGAACTGTACTGATGGAACGGTTTCGTTTAACTCGACAGCAGATGATCTAGTCGATTTTTCTCTACCCATTAGTCGGCTGACTGACATCGCTGCACTGGACTGCAATTTGTTTATCGGTGGTCAGGTTGACCGAGAGGGCAGAGCGGCTGTCAACACAGCACTTATTCCATCTGGAGATGATAAGAACGACTACAACCAAGCCACCGATCCAAGCCAATGGGCGACCCAGTTTACGGACCTGCTGTCAGCAAGCCTCACATTCGTTGATGGCCTTGATGGTGTGACAGGCAACCTGTTAACCGGAGACGCGGACACATTGGCAAGCGTGCTGGTAGACGATCGGCTGCAGGTTGATTTCGATATTCCCGATTGCGGGAGCTATCTGGCGCTTGAAGCAGCAGCATTGGGTGGGGTTGATCCTACTGAGTGTGGCGGGCGAACTTTAGAAGCGGACGTGGTGGATGTCACGCTGACGGCACTGGTATCCGGGTTTGAAACGGAAGTTGGTGATGGCGTTGATGCCAACGACAAGCCATTTTTGGATGAATTCCCGTTTTTGGCTGCACCGCACTAAATTGAATACGACTCAGTTCGATAGGGGAAGCCATTGAAATGGTTAATGTTGCTACCAGCCATCTGGCTGGTAGCTTGCGCTGCTCCGAGGGAGCAGCAGTCTCATAATCAAACCGCATTGCCAGCGCCTGAGCCGTTTTTGCTCGCTCAATCCAGGGTAAAAACCACCGATGGCGAGATTTACCTTGGTAATTTGCGAAGCCGTATTAACGTATTAAAAGGGCGCTACGCCAGCTCCCGGAATTCAGTAATAGCTATCGCGTTGGCATCTTCGCTGCTGGAACTGGCTGAGATCACTGCTGAACCTGGTGTGTATGCAGAGATTCTTTCATTGTTACAGCCATTTCTGGAACAGGAAAATCAACATGCGCAATCCGTAGCATTTAAGGCACTGCTGGCGACCCATCAGTTCGACCGGGCACAGCGACTCCTTTCACGATCAGACTATGACTTGAATGGAGCAGAGTCTTTTACATTGTCCATGGCATTGGGAGACTATGCGAAAGCTGAGCAATTGGTCCAAGAGGATAAAGAACGATCCATGGGAGCGTTCGCACGAGAGGGCGTGTGGGCTGTTGAGCTTGGGCAGCCGGTCAAAGCACTCATGCTGTTCAATGAAGCGCTGTCCTCCTACCGGGATACCTCACCGCTACCGGCAGCTTGGTTGTTGACACAGCAAGGGATTGTCTACCTGCGCCACGGGGAAACGGCTAAGGCTCGCGAGTTCTTTCGTGCTGCAGTTGCACGACTACCTGGTTACTATCTGGCCTTGGAACACCTGGGGGAAACGGAGCTGGAGCTGGGCAACCTGGATGCCGCAATAGCAATCTACAATAAGGTAGTGGAGATGACGCAAGACCCCGTGTTTCGCAGTCAACTGGCGAAGGCGCATAGCGCTAATGGCAACCAGGTTGAAGCCAAACGTCAGCTCGCATTGGCCAAATCAGAACTGGAGCGCGCAGTAAAACAAGCTGATGCGGCAAATTTGCACCACGGTGGAGCCTTCTTTTTAGAACAAGGGGAACTTGATTTGGCCTATCAGGCAGCTAAAGGGGATTTAGAGCTTCGCAAAGCACTACCGGCGCGGATTCTGATGGCCAAGGTATATCGCGACCAGAGAAAGTTTGACCCCATGTGTCGAGAATTGGCGTTGATAGACATGACTGGACTCAAGCCTCCAGAGCGCCAGGAATTTGCTGAGATATCTGCTATACGGTGCCAGTAGTTCTTCAGTTGGAGACGATTGCTCGCGCTGGTCGCCTGGAAGGGTAAATGCAATCCAAGCAGAATGCGCAACCGCTTTTACGCCTAATCGGCCAAACAGGGCGAGAACTTCGCGCTACTTTCTGTAATAATCGTGCGCTATCCGATTTTTGTTGAACTTTCTCTTAATAAGGACAAGAAAACATGAAGTGCCCTAAGTGTGAACATGCCATGGAAACCGTTCGCTATGGTGCTGGCGATCGCGAAGTCGAGCGCTGCACCAATTGCAAAGGTATTTGGTTTAAGCCGATCGATTTGGAACGCCTGCGAAGAACTTATCAGGCAGAAATTATCGACGAAGGAAAGGCTAGCACGGGCAGAGAGTTCAATAAGAAGGACGAGATTGATTGCCCGGTTTGCGGCGTGATGATGGAAAAAGAGTCTGACGAAGAGCAGAGCCACATTTGGTACGAGAGCTGTCCAAACGGTCATGGCGTGTTTTTTGATGCTGGCGAGCTCCGGGATCTGAGTCAGGAAACCTTTACGGACATCATTAAAGGCTGGATTACCGGATCGCGAACCTAGCGAGCCACTTTCACCTGATACACACGCAGGGAGCGTACATTTTACGCCCCTGTTTGTATGGCGTATGTTATTGGGCCAGGTGACTTTTACTCCTATGTGGCCGCTGCTCAGTATTCCCGGCGTTTCGATTCATCGCCTGCCCAATTCCAGTCACTGCGCTGCTAAGCAGGTGCGGTTGCTCTGTTTCCCTTCTCAAACATTTAAGGACCCATCATGAAACGTACTTGTTTGTTTGCATCATTAGTTTTGGCCGGTATTGCGGCAACCACAGGGTTTGCCCAAGACGCAGAAAATGTAGAAATTCGCGCCCAGGACTTGGGTAGCGGGATATATGCCTTATACGGAGTGGGTGGCAATCTGGCGGTGAGCATCGGCGCAGATGGTACATATCTGATCGATGATCAGTTTGCCCCATTAAACGATAAGATTAACGCGGCCATCAGGGATCTCGGTGGTGACCAACCACAGTATGTGATCAACACCCATTGGCATCATGACCATACCGGCGGCAATGAAGAATTTAGCACCGATGGCTCGATGATTATGGCCCATGACAATGTGCGCGCTCGTATGATGGTAGAGCAAGTCAGCGAATTTCTGGGTCGCACGACCCCCGCATCTCCGGATGCGGCACTGCCCAAGCTGACATATTCTGACCGAGCGTCCTTGTACGTCAACGGTGAGCATGTTCATGTAAAGCATGTCGCACATGCGCACACGGACGGCGATTCCATTATCTTCTTTGAAGGTGCCAATGTCATCCACATGGGTGACACGTTCTTCAACGGCTTGTATCCCTTTATTGACGTGGAGTCGGGCGGCAACGTGCGGGGCATTCTACGCGCGGTGGATATGGTGTTAGAACACGCAGATTCGGATACGCAAATTATTCCAGGGCATGGGCCCGTCACCGATAAGGCAGGGCTGCAGGCCTACCGGGATATGGTGCAAACCATTACAGATAACATTCAGCAGCTAATGGATCAGGGAAAGAGTCTGGAAGAGATAGTTGCCGCTAAGCCTGGGGCCAAGTGGGACGAAGAATTTGGCAAGCAGTTCATTCGTCCCCACCAACTGGTAGAGACTATCTTTAAGAGCCTGCAACAGCAGAAGTAGCGCGGCGCTTCAGGGACTTAAGCTTCATCCAGTCGCTGCTGCTGCGCACATCCAGCAACGTATCCAAATACACCGGAGCCAGTCGCCATAGGCGGCTGGCCTGGCTATTCCATAGGGCAACAACTCCTGTTTGCCGTTCTGGAACAATAATGATGTGGGCGCCGTAGCCTTGAACGGAACCGGCATGATAAATCACTTCGGTTCCTTGGTAGTCGTAAATACGCCATCCCAGACCATACTCGGCATCACTCAAGCGCGCCTGGCGCCAACCGCCACGAACGCGTTCCCGCAAGGTGTCTACCCTTGGCGTACGCAATGTATTTAGCGTAGTTGCATCCAGCGCTTCTGGATGATGCCCAAGCTGAGCTTCCAACCACCGGCACATATCGGTGATCGATGCGTTGACCCCGGCAGCAGCGGGAACGCGGTAGTAGGTGGGTTTTACCGTGGTTTCCTTTTGACGCTTGCCCACGCCGACGTGGGGGCGCGCCCAGTTATCATCCGATTCCAGCCCGGGTTTACCAAAGTTCGCCCTGGTCATGTTCAGCGGTTGGAAGATTTTTTCTTCTACCAGTTTTTCGTATTCATCTTGCGCTGCAGATTCAATGAGCGGCACCACCAGGTTGAATCCTACATTCTGGTATCCATAGCACTTTCCAACCGGGCAGGTCATGTCGACCTGGGCAAAACGCCCGGAAATCGCGCTCACGCTCCAATTGGCTTCTAACAGCCGATCAAACGCATAGTGAGGCAGGCCCAGCCGGTGACTCAGCGCATATTCAAGCGTAACCTGCTGCGTCTGACGGGAGTCTTTGAGCTCAAAGAATTTGCTGTGCGGCGCGACGGGGTCTTCCCAACTAAGTGCTCCGTCGTCGACCAACTTTGCTGCTAACGTAGCCGCAAATCCCTTACTCAAAGAGGCAATTCGGAATCGTGTGTCTGGATTGACCTTAGGGCCTTTGACGTACCGAGTTTTCCCCCATGTGCCAATTTTGTTGCTGCCATCTGGCATTACTGCACAGGTCGCCAGACCTATGACATTGTGATCTTGCGTAACTACTTCCAAATCTCGCCAAAGCTGCTTGGCAGCCTTCTCTGCAGACTCCCCATAAACTGATCCTGCAAGCAAAGAAAAGAATATTGCAATCAGGCCTTTGCGCACGATGTTTTTGGGAAAAGCCATGGTATGCTCTTGCTTCGTGCTGTTTTGATCAGGATGCAGGAGAGGTTGCATGGAATATGTGTTTCTGGCAGTCATTGTGGTTGCTATTTTTTATGCCGTGTCTTTGTACAACGGACTGGTACGCAAACGCAATCGATATAAGAATGCTTTTGCACAAATTGACGTTCAATTGACCCGTAGACATGATCTCATACCCAACCTGGTGGAAACGGCAAAAGGGTATATGAATCACGAGCGCGACACCCTTGAAGCGGTAATCCAGGCAAGAAATCAAGCTGTAACCGGGTTGAAGGCGGCTTCTAATGACCCAGAAAGCGCACAAAACATGGCTCAGCTGGCTGCAGCCGAGAATCAGCTGTCCGGAGCATTGGGTAAGCTGTTTGCGCTGGTCGAGTCGTATCCTGATCTAAAGGCTAATCAGAACATGATGCAGTTGTCCGAGGAATTAACCTCCACGGAGAATAAGGTTGCTTTTGCACGCCAGGGTTACAACGACGCAGTGATGGACTACAACAACTCCAGAGAGACTTTTCCCAGCAACCTGATCGCCAATACGTTTAACTTTGACTCGGCTCAGCTGCTTGAAATAGAAGACGAGAGCAAGCGCGAAGTTCCCCAAGTTCAGTTTTGAGAGGAGCAGGTTTGCGATAGTGGTTGGCAACCTCGATGAATTTTTTTAGTCATCAGGAATCAGCTCGAAAGCGCAGCAAGCAATTGGTTGCGCTTTACGCCCTGGCGGTTGTGGCTATCGTCGCAGCGGTCAATCTACTGGCTGCCGCAGCGATTCTATGGAGCGTACAGCAGGGCTCAACACTACAAAACGCACCACTTATTGATATTTTTCAGCGCTTTTCTGGCGTGTTTATCGCGACGACTGCCGGTACAGTTCTGGTTATCGTGTGTGGCAGCCTGTATCGACTCGCTAGTCTACGGGGTGGTGGCGGAGCAGTTGCTCGTGGCTTAGGCGCAGTGCGCATTGATAGTGATACGCGGGATGTAGATCGCCGCCGCCTGATGAACGTAGTTGAGGAAATTGCTATCGCATCTGGGAGTCCTGTGCCCGAGGTCTACGTATTGGAACGGGAGCCCGGGATTAATGCATTTGCGGCTGGATATTCAGTCAACGACGCGGCAGTCGCGGTGTCTCGAGGCGCTCTTGAACACCTTAATCGCGCTGAACTCCAGGGTGTAATCGCACACGAGTTTAGCCATATCCACAACGGTGATATGCGGCTGAATATTCGCATCATCGGTTTGCTGTTCGGCATCACGCTTATTGCTCTGATAGGCAGATTTTTACTGCGCACGCAAAGCGGCAGGCGAAGCTTTCGATCAAATTCGAACAGCAACAACAATTTACCGCTGATGTTGGGCTTGGGTTTGCTGGTTATTGGGGGCGTCGGCCTGTTTTTTGGGCGCTGGATTCAGGCGGCAGTCAGCCGACAGCGTGAGTACCTTGCAGATGCCTCTGCCGTACAATTCACCAGAGACCCCCAAGGCATAGGCGGCGCGCTCAAGAAAATTATGGCTTTGGGTGCAGGATCGGAGTTTGTAGAAGCAGACGACGAAGAAGTAGAGCACATGTTGTTCGCTGCAGGTGGACTGCGGCGCATGTTTGCCACCCATCCAGAGCTGGTTGACCGGATCAAGCGCATTGACGGTACATTCCATCGAGCAGAAATCAGTCAAATCGCCGCAAAAATGGCCTTGGACGATAGCGACGAAGCGATCGAGGGTGAGCCAAAACAGTCCCGCGCAGAACAAGTGCGCGAGCGGATATTGGAAAACGTTGCTGCCGTGCCTGTAGCGGTTGCCGCAGCCGGGCAAATTGCAGGAGCACCTTCTACTGGCGGTTCCCCGGGACCAGACCAGGAAACCCTAAAGGACAGTGTGGGAACTGTTTCTTGGGATCAGGTGGAATACGCCCGCAACTTAAAAGCACAGCTGCCAGACGCGCTCGTGGATGGGGTGCGTGACCAGCGCCATGCTATCGACGTCATACTCGCACTATTGGTCTATGCTGATCCGCAGTCCGCCGAACATCAGTTAGACATCGTACAGGCCGTAATGGGGCACGCTCATCGTGAGCAGGTGCTGGTATTTTTGCCTCTGGTTGAAGGACTAGACGCGCTGCACCATTTACCTCTGGTGGAGCTGGCTTTTCCTGTACTAAAGACTCGACCTCGCTCCGCCCTTAAAATCTATCTGGACGTAGTAACCCGACTGATACGCGCAGACGGCCAGATCGATTACTTCGAGTACGCTATCGCTCGATTGGTTGCCATGTATCTGGTTGAAGCCTTATCTGCGCCAGACAAAAGATCGCGCAGCACAAATATCAAAGAGGCACGTTTGGCGATTCGAGACTTGTTGGTCATCCTGGCACAGGCTGGGAGCGATAACCTGGAAGATGCACGTAGGGCGTACCTTCGTGGTTGGCAAGCGAGCGGCCTGGGCGAGGCCCCAGAATTTGAAAGTATAGAAAATTGGCCAGAAGTAGCTGATGACGCATTGAATCTGGTTGACGGATTGCGACCGATGTTCAAGGAAGCAGTGATTTCGGCGTTTCTTGCCACTATTGTTCACGACGGCAAAATCGTTCGCGAAGAAGTGGAGTTAGTCAGAGCCTTTTGCGCTTCTATACATGTTCCTATGCCGCCGGTGATTTCGGTGACATGACCCTGCTAGCTTCACTTGGGCAACTTCTGGCCCGACTCTGCGAAAACCCCACCCACGAACCCAAATGGCTATTGGGGCAGCTGTGGCTAGGCGTGCGCGAAACCTATGGCGCCATGGCAATTGGGTTTATTCGCCCTGACAGAGAGAAGGACTGGCGCGTAATGGGCTTGGTCGATAGCGAGGGCAGGGTGCTGGTGCATATCCCGAGCGATTTTCAGACTCGCCGCTCCCAACCCCAGCTAGCGTTTCATCGTACCGATGATTTAGAGGTCTGGTTTAATGCCGAAGAGGGTATTTCCAGTGATGATTCAAAGGTAGCTGAAACAATTACCAGCAGCAGATCAGTATTCAGGGTTCCATGGCTGGTTGACCGGCCCTCTGATTGGGAAATAGTTGTGTTTAGCCCCATTGCTGCACCATCGCACCGCTCTCAAGACAGAAATTTCAGCATGGTGGTGAATTTACTTGCGACCAGTTTGCTGCGAGCGATGGATGCTTGCCGGTTGGACCGTGCCAATGCTTGGATTCACCGAGAGTTGGATGAAATTAACCGACTACAACGCTTGCTACTGCCAGAATCTCTAGATGGCATACAGGGCATCGAAGTGGCCGTGCACGCCGAGATATTTCAGTATGCCGGCGGTGACTATTATGATGTGCCAGTGTTGACTCACCTGGTACCGGAAGATTGTCTGGTAGAGGATCGAGACCACTGGGGGGCCATTGTTGCTGACGTATCTGGGCATGGACCATCGGCGGCGGTTGAAACCGCCATGCTCGACGCCATAATGCGAACCTATCCAGGACCCGTTGATGCGGGTCCTGCCAATGTTTTGGGCTACCTGAATCGATACCTGTTCACCAAGCGACCACGAGCGGCATTTGTAACTGCGTTTGTTTGCAATTACTGGCCGAATCGCAACCAGCTAATTTATTCTAATGCTGGACATCCTCCCGCACTGATGCGCAAGAATGGGCAATCGGAGTGGCACAGTCTAGACCAGGCTCATGGTATTCCACTTCGAGTGGATCAACATGCCCAGTGGGAAGACTGCAGTCTGAAATTTGACCACGGCGATACACTGCTGATTTTTTCCGACGGAATCGTCGAAGTTCGCAATAGTGAGGGTGAGATGTGGGGCGTTGAGGGTCTTTTGGACGCACTTAACACCGCCCCAACGGAAGCATGTGCGATCAAAGAAACTGTACTGGATGCGCTCGCGGCATTCTCTGATCATCGTGAAATCTCTGATGATCAGACTATGGTGGTGATTCGGACGGAATAATATGCTGTCAGATTGGCGATTGACTCCTCTTTGTAGTTAAGGAATACCATGCAAGTCCACGTTTTCGATCTCATCGGCCTCACCGGCGTCACCATTATTCTGCTTGCGTATTTCCTGTTGCAAGCGCAGAAAATAGAAGCCGTAAATTGGCGCTATAGTATGCTCAATTTGATCGGCGCTGCGCTCATTACCATTTCACTGATCGTAGATTTTAATCTGTCTGCTCTGGTCATCGAGTTAGCCTGGATGGCGATCTCGATCTACGGTCTTGTTCGATATAAGACACAAAAGAATAGTGCTTTAAATCATAATGTTAAAGACTAAACCTAAAGTGCAACATTACTCCAGAGTTGCACTGTTTAGTGCGGCGGCAAGCCTGATAATCGTGCTCGGCGGCTGTCAAGACGACGGTGCACAATCAAAACAGTCGACGGAATCCAAACAGTCAATCAGCATTGCCGATAGTTGGCGTGCTGTGTTGCGTTCTCCGGGAGGAGAGTTACCTTTTGTGCTTGAAATCGAAGGCGATTCCCAGGCTGGGTATCAGGCACACATTGTCAACGGAAGCGAACGCGCGCCTGTGAGCGGTGTCGCGCTGGACGGGCAACGAGTCGAGCTGTCGTTTGCATGGTATGACGCAGAAATTACTGCAGAATTGAATGAAGACCGCACGGTAATGCAAGGACAATGGCGTAAGACTGCGGCCGAGGGCGATTCAACGCTACCATTCAGGGCTACGCGAGGCCTTGCTACACGCTTTTTACCACAGCCGGTTTCTGTATCGGGTTTGCCTAATGGCATCTCGACCGTTGCGGGCGACTGGGCTGTGCTTTTTACCGACGACGAGGGTAAGCAGAATGCTCAAGCTGAGTTTGCTCAAATAGGCAGTACCGTTACTGGCACGTTCCTGACCCCGACCGGCGACTACCGGTTTCTCGAAGGGCAATACGAAGCTGGACTGCTGCGTTTGTCTACATTTGATGGTGCGCACGCGTTCTTGTTTACCGCACAAGCGACTCCAGACGGACAATTGAACGGCGACTTTTGGTCCAGGGATAGCTATCACGCCACTTGGAGCGCGGTTCGAATTGAAGAGGAAGAGAACTCTATCTTGCCAGACCCTTGGCAGCTCGCCGCGCCGGTCGAAGATGACGCGGTCATCAGTTTTTCGTTTCCTTCTGAGTCCGGCGGCATGCTTCGACTTGACGACCCGCGGTTCGCAGGTAAGCCAATGGTGATTAATGTATTCGGAACGTGGTGTCCCAATTGCAATGACGAAGCGCCGCTATTGGCCGACTGGTATCGGAAATATCAGCCTATGGGACTGGAAATTGTTGGCGTTGCATTTGAATACTCCGGTGATAAGGATCGTGACATGGAAATGATCCGCAGATTCAAACAGCGGCACGGAATAACGTATCCGATTGGTCTAGGTGGTACTACTGATAAGTCAGTGGCGGCTAGCGCATTGGGTTTTCTGGATAAGGTCATTGCTTATCCCACAACCATATTCCTGAACGCAGAACACCAGATAGTCGCTGTACACAGTGGGTTTTCCGGCCCCGGCACGGGCGATCGATATCACCAGTTGGTATCCGAATTAGAACAGGAAATCAAAGACTTGCTGGCTGAATATCACAAAGACTCCGAGCGCTCATCATGACATCGTCGTCACGCTAACTGGCTATCATGTCGCTTCTGGTGTGGAGTGGGTGAGCGCTATTGCGATCGTATTTTCACGCTTTACGATTTAGCTAAAACGGGAGAATCCAAATGAGTATTGAGTATATTATTGTTTGGTTGTTAGTTGGCGCTGTTGCTGGTTTTCTAGCCGGCCTGGTGATGAAAGGGCGCGGATTTGGCGTGCTGGGTAATATAATCGTCGGCATTATTGGCGCCGTAATTGGAGGCTGGCTGTTTCCTCAGCTCGGAATTGGTGGATCAGGCTGGCTTTATGTCCTGCTGTATTCATTTGTCGGGGCCGTGATACTGCTATTGATTATTGGAGTCATCAAGAAAGCCTGACGCCGGTGCCTGTCGAGCACCAACCTGAATAGAAAGCCTGAGTTTCTTCTCAGGCTTTCTTATGCTGCATCAGCGCTCTGTGCAGGAGCGTGTGCCAAAATCATATCCGACGCCTTTTCTGCAATCATGATGGTTGGCGCATTCGTGTTGCCGCTAATCAGGCGCGGCATAACAGAGGCATCTACCACCCGTAGACCATCCAGTCCTCGAACGCGCAAGTGTGCATCCACTACTGACATGTCGTCTTGCCCCATTTTGCACGTGCCAACCGGATGGTATATGGATTCTGATTTAGCTCGAATAAACTCGATAATCTCTTCTTTGGACTGCTTATCTGACCCAGGGAATATTTCTTCGCCGCGGTAGGGATCAAAGGACGAGGCGGAAAAAATATCGCGGCTGATCCGCACACCTTCCAGCATTAATCGCAAATCTTCTGGTGCGGAGAGATAGTTGGCGAAGATTTTCGCAGGTCCGGCTGGGTTTTCCGGGTCCAATTCAAGATGACCGACACTTTGCGGTCGTAATGGACAGCAATGCAGTGTAAAACCATTTCCGGGTAACTTATTGCGCCCGTGGTCATCCAGCATGGCAGGAACAAAATGAAACTGTAGATCTGGTCTGTCGTCTGCAGCCAACGCCGATGCCAGAAACCCGCCGGCTTCGGCAATATTGGACGAACCAATGCCGTCGCGAAACAGCATGTAGCGCAATCCAATCGCAACGTCATTGGTGCTGTCGTAAGTCAGTGATGAAGTGCTTTGATACAGCGTGCAAATATCCAGGTGGTCTTGCAGATTGGAGCCCACGCCGGGTAACTCGTGGTGTGCTTTCAGGTTGGCTTTAGCAAGCTGGGCGCCATCACCCACGCCAGAAAGCATCAATATCTGCGGGGAGTTTATTGCGCCAGCCGACAAGATGACCTCTTGGTCCGCATATACATTATGCGCCTTGCCCTTGCGCTCATACTCGATACCAATGGCGCGCTGGCCATCGAACAATACGCGCTTGGTATAGGCTCCAGTGATAACTTTCAGGTTGGCTCGTTCTCTCGCGGGTGCTAAATACCCTGCGGCAGCACTGCAACGCTGGCCGTTTTTCTGAGTAACCTGATAGAAGCCAAAACCCCGCTGTCGCGCCCCGTTAAAGTCATCGGTTTGCGGATACCCTTGCTCCTTGGTAGCTGCCAGAAAAACATCGCTCAGGGGATTATGGTGGCGTAAATCTTCCACGCTAAGTGGGCCACCTACACCGTGATACTCGGAAGCACCGCGAGACTGATCCTCAGCGCGTTTGAAATAGGGTAGTACGTCGTCGAAAGACCATCCTTCATTCCCCTCAGAGGCCCAGAGATCGTAGTCTTTGCGGTGTCCTCGGGCATAGCACATGGCGTTAATGGAGCTGCTGCCACCCAGCACTTTGCCACGAGGCCAGTACAATCTGCGGTTATTCAGATGCGGCTCGGGTTGAGTATCGTAAGCCCAGTTGATGCTCTTAAAATTGGTTAGCTTTGCCAGCCCGGCAGGCATGTGAATAAACGGATTCCAATCTCTTGGACCCGCTTCCAATAACACGACTTGATTGTTGGGGTTTGCAGAGAGGCGGTTCGCTAAGACACAACCAGCAGAGCCCGCGCCTACAATAATGTAATCGGTCATAACAATTCCTGACGCAAGAACCCCTCCTTGCGTTGGTAAAATTTGAATTCACGCTGTGCTTTACACACTATACTCTGGGCCAGCCAAAGGTCGCAACCAGGTGCCAGCCTGAAAAGGTGGCATTGTGTCAACCGCCCTGCATTGGTTAAAGTGATCGGCCATTTCCTTGGTGTCCCACCTATATGTCTGAGAGAGAGATTCAGTTTCCTGAAAAAGACGAAGCCCTGCGCGCCGAAGTTAATCGGCTTGGTACGCTGGTTGGAGAAATGCTGGTTGAGCAAGGCGGCCACGAGTTATTCGATCGCGTGGAGCAGGTGCGGCGTTCAGCCATTGCACGCCGAGAATCTGATAAGGAAGGCGGCGAGGCCCAGCTCGGTCAACTCTTGGATACGGGCGACATTGCAGGCACGCGTCGTTTGATTCGCGCTTTTTTGAGCTATTTTCAAGTGGTCAATTTGGCTGAGCGGGTGCATCGTGTGCGCAGAATGCGGAGTTATCTGCGGGAGGAAAAGCAACCCCAGCCGGAGAGTTTGCGCGCGGTCATCTCCGAACTGGCAGAAAGTGGAGTGAGCCAGGAATCCATGATCGAGGGCCTGGAGAGCGTACTCCTGGAGCCGGTTTTTACTGCGCATCCAACTGAGTCCACGCGACGAACTCTGCTTGATAAAGAGCAAGCGATAGTGCGCCAGCTAATGCGTTTAATGACAACGCAGCTGACTCCGGACGAGCGAGACGAGGCAAACAGTCGTATTCGGGACGCCGTAACGTCTGCGTGGCAAACGGAACTGCATTTGGCAGTGCGACCCACCGTGGCTGACGAGCGCGAGCATGTGCTCTTCTATTTGACCGAGGTCTTTTATCAGATCTTGCCGCAGTTTTATGATGCGGTACGCAAGGCCATGGCAGAAAATTACCCATTGGAGCCTGAAGAATTACGGGTGCCGGTTATGGTTCGCTTTGGCAGCTGGGTTGGCGGTGATATGGATGGCAACCCGAATGTAGATGCGAATACGCTGCGAGAATCACTGCAAGAACATCGCCGCCTGATCATCGGCCGATACCTGCCCAATACGAGGCGACTGGCGCGTCAATTGAGTCAGTCAATTCATCACGTCGGGGTTACCGAGGCGGTTGAACACCGCATCAAGCGTTATGAACGGGCCATGCCCAGCGTGAAAGAAAGCATCCCGGAGCGCTACTCGGATATGCCCTATCGGCGACTTCTAAAGTTTGTCAACGCAAAGTTGAAGCGCGCTATCAACGATGCCGAAGGTGCATACGGATCCAGCGTCGAGTTTCTAAATGATTTGCAATTGATCCGTAGCAGTCTTGAGACCAATAACGGATTGACCGCTGGTGCTATCGGAGTGCGGCGATTACAACAAAGAGTCAGGACCTTTGGGTTCCATTTGGCAACTATGGACGTGCGGCAGGATGCCATGGTCCATCGCCGCGCCATCGGCATTATTGGCCAAGACCCAGATTGGATGGAAGCGAATCAGGAACACCGCGTGCAGCGTCTCGTGGAAATGATTAACGATTTTTCCATGCCAGAGTTACCTAAATCAGAATTGGTCCAGCAAACATTGGACGTGTTCAAAGCCATAGGGGAAATGCGCGAGAAGCACGGAAGTAATGCGATTGGGCTATACATTATCAGCATGACGCAAGGCGCTGACGATGTGCTTTCTGTGTTGTATCTGGCAAAGGTAGCGGGACTTACAGACGAGGACGGCAATATAGAGTTGGATGTGGCGCCGCTGCTGGAAACTGTAGACGACCTGCGCGCTGGCAAAGATATTTTGGCCCAGTTATTTGACAATCCCATCTACCGTACACACCTGGAACACAGGGAATTCAAGCAGGCTGTCATGGTGGGGTATTCAGATAGCAACAAGGACGGCGGCACCATGGCTGCTCGCTGGTCTTTGCAAAATGCGCTACGCGACTTGGCGACTTTGTCCTCGGGCCAAGACATCAGTCTGGCTTTCTTCCATGGACGGGGCGGGACAGTAAGTCGCGGTGGTGGCAATACCAGAAGCGCAGTACTAGCCGCGCCAGACAATACGGTAAATGGTCACCTTCGGGTTACCGAACAGGGTGAAGTGATCAATCAGAAATACGCGATTCGTGCGTTGGCACAGAGGCATCTAGAGCAGGTTACTGGCGCACTCTTGCTAACGCGGTTTAAATCAGGGCAGGGCAGCCCAGATCCGAAGTGGCGTGAAGTAATGGATTTCATGGCGACAGAATCACGTCGGGCGTTTCGCGGTCTCGTGTATGAAACACCCGAGTTCCTGGACTATTTTCGCCACGCGACACCAATAGACGTAATTGAGCGTTTGTTGATTGGATCACGGCCGGCTTCTCGACGCAGTCAACAAGGCATTGCCAACCTTCGAGCGATTCCCTGGGTTTTCTCGTGGGCGCAGACCCGCGCGGGCCTCCCCGGGTTTTACGGCGTCGGTACTGCGCTCGAACTCGCAGTGGAACGGTTTGGACAAGCGACCATTGAGGATTGCTTTGCACAGTGGCCGTTTCTTGCCAGCATGATTCGCGATATAGAAATGGTGCTCGCTAAATCGGACATGGATATTGCAGTTCGATATCGTGATTTAGCACCAGCGTCAGCGCGGGGAATATTTGACCGTATAAATACAGAATATGGCAAAGCTGCGCACTGGATTACGACACTCAAAGGCAGCGCAGAGTTGCTTGATGAAGAACCGACTCTAAAGCGGCTTATACGCTTGAGAAATCCGTATGTGGATCCCATGAACGTGTTGCAAATCGATCTGTTGCAGCGTTGGCGAGAGGGTGATCGCGAAAACGAAGATTTACTTGACGCGTTATTCGATACCGTTAATGGGATTGCGCAAGGCATTCAAAACACAGGTTAATTTTATCTTAACGGCTTTTTAGCCTGTGTTGGATTACCGTGTCGCGGTGAACCCATCCACGCCCTGGTCGCACAGACGATATCGCTATACAAGGCTGAGCCCCATGGTGCTGCTAGCAGCGCTGTTACACCTCAGTCTGTTGGCTTGGATAGCGTTCACCTGGAAACCCTCTGACACCAATGTTGCTCTCCCAGCGCGAACGCTTGCGGTGGAGATTGTCCCTGCCAACCGTACAAGCAGAAGACAGCAGGACGAGGCCCCAGAATCCCAGTTGCCAGAACCCCTCATTTCCGAGCTGGATCAGAAGGTGCTGCAAACAGAGTCGGTGCAGCAGGTCCCGCCCCCAGTGGTGGTAGAGCAATCATCATCTCGCGATATTGCCAAGACTGATGAGCCGGTTTCCGAGAAGCGGCAAGAACAAACCGAGACAGCCAGCCGGGTGACTTTTCAGCAAATCATCGGTCAACTGGACAAATATCGCATTGATGGAAGCCGAGGCGGGTTACCTGAACCAACGGTGGATCCAGCACCTATCACTTTTTCTGGCCGACCCCGCCAGAATATGCTGACAATGCTGGATAAGCCTATGCCCGAATTGCCATTTCCTGACAGTCCATTAGAACTTGATTTTTATCCGCAGGGAATTCGCGGCGACATGGCCCGTCTCGGCGACGCATTAACCCAGGAATTTGGATTTGTCACAAAATATGGGACTAAAGTGCAGTGTGTTTATGTGCTGGTGGTGGTGAGCTGTGGTTGGAATTAGTGTTTTTTTATAACAATACTTGCTCGGGGGACCGAGTCACAGGCATGCGCGGTAGCATACGTGTTAAACAATCATGTGGTCACTAAACGTTTCCCAGTCCGCAAGGATTTATCGGAACGCAACTAGAGTGCTATGATGCGGCCAGCTTGATTGAGAAGATATTTTTATGGGAATTACCAGTCTACTATTGGCGGCCTCTCTACTGCCTGCGGCCGAACCGAAGTACGAAGATTGGACGAATGACGCCGCTCGTCTGCAGGAGCTTTTGGCGGAACCTGGGAGAGTTCGCGGCAGCATGGAGCAGCGGCTCGGAGAAAAACCGGTAAACCGGCCTCAGCAAGCGGTCAGTCGGAACAGGCCACCGCCGTTACCCAAACTTCTGGAATACGAACAGCTTTTTGATATGGAAGGTCGCCGGGTACGAGTCTTCTATGACAAGAACGCTATGGACGTAGTGCGTTTAGAAGCGGTGGCTGATGACAAGCTCACTGTTCGCGTACGAAAGGAAGGGGGTACCGCAATTTTTGAACTGCCTCGCGATCGCATTCGCTATGTAGAGCGGCT
>CAZVYE010000059.1:0-1322 GCA_964630895.1 uncultured Gammaproteobacteria bacterium
AAAACCCTTTGTCCTTGTTGGATACGATATTGCACGGTGCTGCCAGGGGCCAAATTGTTGAATGGAACTTTTGCCGTGAAATCTTGAGACGGGACTGGATAAACAGTACGCGAGGCACTCCCGGCAATAGACACCGAAATGGCTTGCTCGCTGTTTGACTGTATCCATAGTAGGGCGGTGTGCGCGTCAATCGGAGCAACCGCAGCCACAATTTGAGAATCGTTATGTTTGATCGTCGATTGACATCCAATGATCCCCAACAGGACAAAGGGCGCTATGAGTAAATGCTTGTACCAATACTTTGTGTTTGCCATGCCATATTGTAGCTAGCCAGATGCGCCCTGTAATTACCTAAGCCCAGCCTCAAGACCTAATTCGGTAAATCGCCCTTGTAAATATCTCGCATTCGGTTATAGTTACGACGCATTTCGTACGTAATGAAGTGGAGAAATAATGGTTCTTGGTTTGTTGGCAAGGGATACGTTGACAAAAGCGATGGCGGTTACCGTGCTGTTGCTATCGGCAGGCTGTGTTGGGCTAGACCAGCGGCCGATGAACAAAAGTGAAGACACCTACGTGTCGGATCAGGTAGCCGCCATGGTCGAAGACAATGACGGAGTATTGGATACGCGGGACACACCCGACGTTAAGTGTAAACGCATCAAACTGACAGGTAGCCATATTCATAGTCGACTGTGTTACACGTCGGCAGAGGAAAAACGGCAGGCGGAAGAAACCATGGATGCCTATTACCGAAAGTTTGGAGCTATGAAGTGCCTGGATAAATCTGCCTCAGCCTGTGGCGGATAACAGGGGGCAAAAACAAAAGGAGAGTATGAATGCTGAAAGCAATAGCAATTTCCGTGGGGACAATCGCATTGGCTAGCGGTTGTGTGGGGCTTGATGAGCGTCCCATGAACGCTGGAGAAGACACGCTGGTTTCTAAAAACGTTTTGTCTATGGTGGAGCAAAACAATGGCCGTTTAGATACCCGGGAACATGCCAATGTGGGTTGTAAGCGGATAAAGCTGACAGGCTCCCATATCCATACGCGCATCTGCTACACCACTGAAGAAGAACGATTGCAGGCAGAACATACAGCGGACGAATACTATCGCCGGTTTGGATCGTTCGGCTGCGGTGATCCGGGTTCGGCTGCCTGTAATGCGGGTGGCGAAGAACCGGCAGGTCTGCAGTAATCAGT
This sequence comes from uncultured Gammaproteobacteria bacterium, assembly GCA_964630895.1. Classification (GTDB taxonomy): domain Bacteria; phylum Pseudomonadota; class Gammaproteobacteria; order Xanthomonadales; family SZUA-38; genus CAZVYE01. The sequence continues at coordinate 1,205 of CAZVYE010000059.1, forward strand.
TGCCAGTTAGCGTGAGCCACATTAGTTGTAGCTCCGCTATCGGGACTTCATGACCACCAGAAAAATCCGCATACCAAAGGTTTTCTTCTACGACCCAGCCAGCATTGGCAAAGTTGGT
>CAZVYE010000059.1:1422-10898 GCA_964630895.1 uncultured Gammaproteobacteria bacterium
CCCGTCGCGACCTGGGAGATCACGATAAAATCATTTGCTTCAGCGATTTCCCTCCATAGCTCGCGCGCCTGCTGCGCCGCGGTTGGCGCGTTGCCTGGGCCGGCTGCACCATGCATGGCAATAAGCACGACGGACGGTTTGTTGGGTCGGTAAGACGCGGGAATATGGATGTAATAGCTCTCAGTGCCTAGTCCTGGAACGAATACCGACCTGGTGAAACTGCCGGGAAACTGGCCGCCACTACCTGCGCTGGGATCAATGCCAACGTATTCTGGCTCCATCCCATTGGTAAAAATGAGTTCTTCCACCCCTGCAGGCATTACGCTTTGACCTGTGTCAAACGCAGTGGCAGGGGCAGCCAAGACCGCTAGAAGCAGTAACGCGATATAACGCAGTCGGGCGACGTTACTAAGAATGATCCACCACATCCGGGTGGCCCTTCCACGCGGGCATGCTGGCCATGTGACCCATGGCGGCTTTTTCGGCTTCTGCGCGACTAAGCTGCGCGTCTTCTTGCATGGCCTCTTTCACCATCCGATCAAAGATGTCTGAAAAATCCTGCAGCTGGCCTGATTCATCCTGACACCGTGCACAAAGGTGCCCTTCTTCAATGGCTGCATGACAACTTTCGCAATGTTTCACGATGACTCCTGGGTAATTTTTAGCGTCAAAAACAGGCTAGCACGACAGGGCGCAAATACTTGTAAAGAGCGGTTGTACTCTACCCACCGGAACTAATCCTCTGAATATGGCGTATTTTCCATGCTACTACGCGTCTTTGTGTATGAAATTTGATCAGCGTCACAAAACTTGTTGATGTAAATGACGCACACTACAGGGTTCAGGGGTATACAGTGAGCGGGACTATGACAAAGTTCTCAAGTAAGTTCTGGCTAACATGTCTTACGGTTAGCCTGAGTTATTCCAGCGCTGTCTTTGCGTTGGGCGTACCAAACGTTCAACAGGTACCGGGAACGCTACTAAGCGGACCCAACTCGCCGGAATCCGGCCGTACCGCAGTGATCGCCTATCACGGTGGCATGCTTATCACCTTTCCCGAAGAACCCGGCAGCCCAGGGGGAGACCATCTGGTGCGTGCGTGGGATATTTCAAACCCATCTGTACCGGTCGTAACCCAAGTGCTGGGGCTCACTGATCATGGTTATCTGGCCCACGGCTTTATGAAATCCGGCGACAGGCTCAACTCAGCCTATACGTTTGAGGTGGATGGTGCCGGAATTGTCACCGAATCGGCTGAAGGCTGGACTTTCCCACGTCGTGGCTGGGGGCACTCAGGTATGAGCCGCCCTTGGGGTATCACGGATTTTTGGTCCTATGGCGATACCAGTGAGCCGGCCGAGATATCTCTCAACGGGGATTACAACAATCCACCGGACGCCGTCTTCGACCCGGTCGGTTTGACGGGAGTTATCGGCCATGCGTTTGTGTTTGGAACCTATTTGTTTTACGCATCCGATCAAAGTCGCACCGGCATCGCGTCCTATGATGTGAGCGACCCTTCCAATCCGGTTTTGCTGGACGTGCTCACCAACGGCAGCGTTGGGGGATACTGGCCAGATCCAGTAGGAATCAACGGAAGGCTCTATTTTTTCTTCCCAAGGAACCAGCCAGAAGGCGGCTATCAAGTGGTGGATGCCACCGACCCAACAGATTTACAACTCGTTGCTGACTTCGAAGTTGAGGGCAATCCCAACTATGCCCAGTTCCAGGATGAGTATGCGTTTACCGAACGCTACAAAATTGATATGCGCACGTTCGAGATTGTGCTGGAATTGGATGAGGAGGGCACAACGCGAGGTGGTGACCCCATAGACACCAGCCAGTTTGCGTTACCCATTGGCAACTTGGTGGTGACGGGTGGTTTATACATTGGCGGCACCTGCAGTGTCCCTGGGTTTGGCAGTTTCTGCGGCACAGGCATGTCCATTTGGGCGCATCAGGCTGAGCCTGATACACGCGGACCGTTTGTGGGGTATCACCAGCCTGCAAACGGAGCAACCAACTTTCCTACGACCCATAGTATTCAGGTCTTAGTGCACGAGACACTGCAATCAGAGACCATCAATGCCAGCACCGTGCAGCTGTATCCGATCGTCAACGACAATCCGGGTGCTCAGGTGGATGCGGAGTATTACTTTGCTTCCAACGATATCCTGTCCATCGTGCCCACCAACCCGTTGGCACAAAACACGACCTACGAGGTGAGTTTTGTAGCCGATGGGATTCTGGACGCTGTAGGCAACGGCATGCAGCCCTATTCGTTCCGATTTTCTACTGGCAGCGACGTAAGCGGTAACGCACCGCCCACCATCTCCGCGCTGACGATCAATTCCAATCCGGTCAACCCCGGAAGCCCGGCTACGCTGACTGCTAGCGCCACCGATCCTGAGGGCGGTTCGGTTGAATACCGATTTGATTTCGGGGACGGCAGCTCTACCGGCTGGCAAGCAAGTAACAATGCCAATCATGTGTATACCAATCCCGGGCACTACACCGCGCTGGTGCAGGTTCGGGATGCCGAATTTGCAGTTGCTAGTCGCAGCCTGGGAGTGACGGTGATAGATCCACCTCCAGGCGGACCAGGGGTTCACAATCAACCGCTGGCGCTGGATAGTTCGCGGCAGATCTGGGCGGTGAATCCAGATAACAATTCGGTCAGTGTATTTAACGCAGATTTGGAGGAAAAGCTATGGGAAGTACGTACCTGTGCCGATCCTCGATCAGTAGCCATTGATGGCAATGATCGCGCATGGATTACCTGCCATGACTCTGACCAGGTTTTGATTTTAGATGGCAACGGTGAGCGACAGGCAGTCGTCAATACGGGCTATGGAAGTGCGCCTTTCGCAGTGGTCTACAGCGCGGTGCATGATCGCATCATCGTGAGCCTGCACGGCAGCGGTGAGGTCGTCATGATAAACCCTGGCGACTTCGTGGAATCTGATCGACTTGCCGTAGGTCCAACCCCACGCGCTCTGGCACTGACCCAATCCGAAAACCGGCTGTTGGTCACGCGTTTTATATCTCCACAGGAGCACGGTGAGGTTTGGGATGTTGCCGTTACTTCAGCAAATCTTGTACTGACCCGAACAATCACGTTCGCACATCAATGGGGCGTAGATGATCGAGCCGAAGGTCGCGGCGTTCCAAATTATTTATCTGCAGTGAGCGTGGCTCCCGATGGACAGACTGCCTGGGTGACTGCGAAAAAAGACAACGTAACACGAGGCACGTATAACTCCGGCATTAGCCTGGATCAGGACAATACAGTGCGCGCTACGCTGATGCAGATTGACCTGAACACCAACGCTGAGCGCTTTGAACAGCGCAGCGATCTGGATAACAGCGAACAGCCCAGCAGCGTATTGCTATCCAATCTGGGCGACTACGCGTTCGTTACTCTTCAAGGCAACAATGCGGTTGCATTGCTGGATACATTGAAGATTGCTGAAGGCTTTTCCGGAGCTTCCAGCGTGGTGAGTCGCATCGGCGTGGGTTTGGCTCCCCAGGGATTGCTATACGACGCAACCACCCAGCAGCTGTGGGTGCAAAACTTTATGGATCGCAACCTGAGCGTGCTGGATCTGGAAGGCTTTTTTGACGGTAGTGGCCCCACGTTCCCGCAGCAACTGCTGGACAAAACGGGCACAGAGCAGTTAGCCAGCGACGTGCTTTTGGGCAAGCAAGTGTTCTACAACGCCTCCGACCCACGCATGAGCGGTGAAGGCTATATCAGCTGCGCAAGCTGCCATATCGATGGGGGCCATGATGGCCGGACCTTTGATTTTACCGATCGAGGCGAAGGTTTACGCAACACCATTTCGCTGCGGGGCCGGGCGGGGATGGGACACGGTTTGGTGCACTGGTCTGCGAACTTTGATGAGATCCAGGATTTCGAACATGACATCCGCGGCCCATTTGGTGGCACTGGATTTTTGACTGACGGCCAGTTCGCGACTGCCAATACGCCGTTGGGCAATCCGAAAGCGGGCATGAGCACCGAGCTGGATGGTTTAGCAGCCTATCTGACGAGTTTGGATCGACAGACACTGCCTCGATCACCGCTTCGCAACCCGGACGGCAGCATGACGGCAGCGGCTGTGGCTGGCCAGAGTGTATTTGCTACCCAAGGCTGTGGTTCTTGCCACGCCGGCACCGACTTCACCTCGAATACCAGTATGAGTCTAAACCTACAGGATGTTGGAACCACATCGGGTGGGTCTGGACAACGCTTGGGTGGCAGTTTGGACGGCATCGATATTCCAACGCTCAACGGTGTTTATCACGCGGCTCCGTACTTACACGATGGTTCCGCTGCTGATCTGCAATCCGTCTTTCTCTACACCGGTGGGGCTACCACGCAGGCCGAGTCTGGCAGCATTAGTGGTGCTGCTGAAGTTCGTGATTCGGAGCATTGGTCTTTGGCTGGGCAAGCGGTGGTTCGAACCGGTGAGTTTGTGGCCTTTGAGGCGGGTGCCAGCGTTACGCTGAACGTCGATGGGGACGGTGGCGGTCCAGCCAATCTGCGACTGCGCTACCATGCCAACTATACCGATGCCAATTTAACCGTAACCGTCAACGGCAGCAGCCAGGCAGTCGTCGCACCCGAAACGCTTAATTTCTGGCGTTACGAGCAATGGGAGCAATTGACCATTCCAGTTAACCTGAACGCAGGTTCAAACACGGTTCAGGTGGCTTATAACTCTGGAGGCGGGTTTGCGCTGGATGAGTTAACGGTCAGCGATACGGCCCCTCTGATGTCGGCAGCTTCTCCGCATCTGGTGGCGGCTACGCTAAATAATACGCAGTTGGACAACTTGATTGCCTATCTGAATCAGCTAGATGGTCGCCCGACTGACGCAATGGAAATTGCGTTTGCGACACCGGTTGCAGACCAGGTGCTGGCAGGTCAGGTCGAAATTTTTGGCACCGCTGGTAGTTCATCAGCGTTTCAGGTTCAGGTGGCAGTCGATTTCGGGCCGTATCAGACCGCAACTGGCGGCGAGAGCTGGGAGTTTGTTTGGGACACGCAATCCGTCGCAGATGGAATGCATGTATTATCAGCCCGTATTATCGACCAGGAGACCGGGACCTGGATCGAAACGCAGCGCCAGTTTGAAGTCAATCAGATCACTGGAGAAGGTGGTGATCTGATGTTTGCAAGCGGGTTTGAGCCGATTCAATAAAATTCAGGGGAATTCAATGCAACATTTTTTGCGCAGTATGCGTAGAACTCGTCGCCCCATAGGGTGGGCCAGCGCAGCAATCTGCGGCGTGCTCCTGGCGACCTGGTCATACGCAGGCATCTTGCCAGATGACCAGTTTACTCAGACAGCAATCACCAGCGGCAACTGGTTTGATCAGGGTACTTGGGACGACAACACGGTGCCCGGGTCAGACGCTAGAGTTTCCGTTCCGGCAGGGATCCAGGTCAGCTATGCAGGTGTTTCAGATACCAGACTGCATTCCATCCAGGTAGACGGCAACCTGCGCTTCGATCCCCAGGCAGATAGTCGGATGATTCTTGACACGCTCGTTGTCGGCAACACCGGTTTGCTGGAAGCCGGAACCGTGGCAAGTCCAGTCACCGGCTCTGTAGAGATTATCATTGCAGCCAACGGCAATATTGATGTCACCGAAGACCCGCTCCTGCTTAGCCGGGGTATCGTCGTCGAAGGTGCAGCTCGCATGCACGGAACGCGCAAAACCGTCCATGGGAAAGTGGCCGCAGACCCGATGGCGGGTCAGCAAACCATTACCATGGCCCAGGCTCCCGACAACTGGCGGGTGGGCGACACTATCGTGCTTACCGGCACCCGCTATTCGGGTTGGAAATGGGATAATGATATTCAACAGGTGCGTTACCACGGTACTCAAGACGAAGTGCGCACCATTACTGCCATTAACGGTACTGAAGTATCCATAGATCAAGCGTTGGAGTTTGACCACCTATCTCCAAGGTCCGACTTGAAAGCGTCGGTGGCTAATTACTCGCGCAATATTACGGTTCGCTCCGAGAACGGTCCCAGCCTTCCGGTACATCAGCGCGGCCATGTGATGTTCAGGCACACCGACGATGTGGATGTGCGCTACGCTGCGTTTTGGCATTTGGGGCGCACCGACAAGTCAGTCCCCAGCTTTGAGACTGCGGATATCACGAATGTGGAGTTCGACAGCAATGTACGAGGTCGCTACTCCTTTCATTTTCACCGCGCCGGTGCTGACAATATGGAGAACCCTGGCATTGCCGTGGGCAACGCAGTGTTCACGTCACCGGGCTGGGGGTATGTGCATCACGATAGCAACGCCATATTCCACAACAATGCCAGCTATGACACTTTTGGGGCTGGGTTTGTCGCAGAAACCGCGAACGAGATAGGGGCCTGGACCAACAACATCGCGATTCGCGCAGAAGGCAACAGCGCGTTTAATCCCAAGAATGGTAATCAGCGTGAAGAATTCGACATGGGGCGCACGGGTGATGGATTTTGGTTTCAAGGCAGATTGGTGCGCAGCGTGGGTAACGTTGCGGCCAGCGTAAACCACGGCTACGTTTACCTGCACCGAGGCACTGGCATGCTGGGTTTTCCTGCTGACGTATTCATGTTGCCCGAAGCGCTACGACTGGATCAAAACTCTACCCCGGATGACGCGCCCATCTTCAACTTTCACGACAACGAGGCGTTTGCCAGCACGGTAGGCATCTACGTGGTTAAAGCCAACCCAAACCAACAGCACGACATACATAGTCATCTATCAGAGTTTACTGCCTGGGAAGTGCAGGCGGGTGCGGCCATGGAGTATACGTCGCACTATTTGCTCGAAGATTTCGACTTGATCGCGCTGACCCCTGAAGCGTTTCGATCACCTGCTTTCGGTATTGAATTTGGCACGAACACTACGGATATGGTGATAAATCGCGCTAGTGTGGTCGGTTTCGACGAAGGTGTGCGGTTGCAAAAAGACTTTACCGATGGGTCACCACCTTCAGTGAATCAGTACGTCAATATCGATGTATCCATTACCGGAGCTACAGAAGACTATGTTTTCTATGATCCCAGTATCGACCAGATTCTAACCAGCGCGGACCTCACACCAAATCAGTTTTCGGTGGTTATCAATGGCGGTGCCCCGCTGGAATACAATTCCCCGGCTACGTCTGCAGGTTCTGGCATTGTGTATTCCGGTACCAAGACCGACTCGGTGGGTGACAGCCCGATACCGGCTGGCACCGACGAGATTGCAACGCCCAGCTTCGACATGATCGCGGTGGTTTCACAGGATGGTTATTACCGCACAGCCGGCGGTGCACCTTATGCGGTGGTTGAGGAGTACTTTACCGACCGAGCCACGGGTCGCATCGAGAAGTTTGGGTTGGTGCACTCGCTGGGACCGAATGTGGAAGACGCCCTTGGGAACGAGTTCAGCGCATGGCGTGATGCATTTCAGCGCGGCATCATCGATTTGGCCAGCCAGCCCCCAGTGGCTAACGATGACCAAGTGTTCGTAGGTATCGAAGGGTCGGTCATTATCGCGCCGCTGCTCAACGACACAGACCCCGAAGGCGACACACTGCTGCTGGACGGTGTAGTGGCACCACGGCATGGTTCAGTGGTCCAGCTCGGTGACGGTACCCTGCGCTATGAGCCAGATTTTGACTTTGAAGGCACCGACACATTCCGCTACTGGGCCAGCGACGACAACGGCAATTTCTCTCCGGCTAGTATTGTCGTGATCGTGGGTAATGACATGATTTTTGCTGATGGATTTGGTGTTGGCGAATAGGCCTGAGCGGTCGTCAGGGCAAATTGCACCCTGGCGCGCGGGCGCACCACTAACGCTTCCTAGCATCACACTTGACGGCTTAACCATGCGCCCCGTTAAGGCGGATGACGCAACAGCACTATTGGCTTTGTTTGGGCAAGCCAAAGTCGTCCGCTATATGGACCTTGATCAGCTACACTCTCTGGTTGACGCCGAAGCGATGGTTACCGAAATCCTACAGGGCTATCGGTCTGGAAGCATGCTGCAGTTTGGGCTCGCCTTGGGCGAACCGCTCATCGGTACCGTGACTTTGGCGGATGTGGACAATTCCAGCGGGCAAGCCGATGTCGGCTATGCCATCAGCCCGGAATTTGCCGGGCGTGGCTATGCAACCAAGGGGCTGCGAATGCTGTCAGACTTCGCCATTCATGTGCTCAATCTACGCCAGCTATGCGCGGTCGTTGATGCTGGCAATCCCGCATCTGCGCGCGTGCTGTCCAAAGCCGGGTTTTTAGAGCAGAACGATCCATCTGGTACGCAGGCACATTGGATTTTGCACGCCTGAGCCCATCCTGGCCGATCACGCGGTGGGATCGCCGCGACTCAATAGCGCGGTAGTTCCAAACAACACGAACCAGACCGCGTGTGCAGCAACTACTATCGTCATACCCAGTACCTCAAGCTTCATGTAGCTCAAGATGAGTGCTAAGGCTGGCGCGATTCCAGCAACAATGCCTATTGTGCCAGTCAGCCAAATCAACCAGACCGGAGCAGTGATAACGGGTTGGCGAGAACCTGCATTCCAGCGCAGCAAACACAATGACCAGAGGGCGATGGCCATACCGGTAGCTATGGCACCAATGTTCGACAAAGCCTGATTGAATTCCCATGCGAAACGGCTGATTACGTTTAGCGACGTGGCTGACGTTTCCGGATTGGCGGCAAAATGGGCGGCAAAAGCGGGAACTGCGAAACCGTTTACGGTCGCAGCCAGCACATAGCAGCCTACGCCTAGCGCAAAACTCGTACTGGCAAGACGTGCCGCAAATGACTGCTTGAACATCCTGTGGGAAATGGCGTGGAGACCCGCCACGATAAATATCAGGCAGGCTATCAGTAAGCCGTGCACCCAATTCGCTGTGGTCTGGATCGCAGCGACCGCTTCCGGGCCGTGGCCGCCGGGCGTAGGATGGTGGAGCATGAAAACAGTCACGAGCACGCCGCCGACAATGAGCACGGTGGCCGCCGTTTTGGATTGGAAATGTGATGGCTGGTTCATTTTGCTACCTGTTCAGAATAAACGACTATGCTGTGTCAGAATGTTGCCTGGGTAAATTGATATTTCGGCATATGGGACAAACGATGCACAATGTCTCGCAAAATGTTGGGGTAGAGCACTTAGATGCCAGAGTTCAGCGCACCCGGTCTAAATTGTTTGAAGCGTTTGCGCAGCTTGTTCTTAATGATTCGTGGGATGACATAGGAATCCCGGATATCTGCAGCCGCGCAGGGATCGGTCGCGCCACTTTCTACCGCCATTTTCCTAACAAAGACGCTTTACTACTGGTTACCCTGCGACCATTATTGATCGCGTTGGTGGGTGCGTCAGAATCGCTGTCTCCTTCCTTTGTGGTAGAGCATTTTTGGGAAAATCGAGCGCTGGCAAACCGGCTTTTCATGGGCAGGCCTGG
>CAZVYE010000059.1:10998-18274 GCA_964630895.1 uncultured Gammaproteobacteria bacterium
GCAACTAGTGCGACATACGATTCGTGCTTGCAGTATGCGTTATCAAGAAAATTGAAAAATTCTGAGTAGCAAATACTGGCAAGTCCCTGAAAATGCTCTAGATGCCTTTGCAAATGACCGATTGCGACTCCCGCCTCGTCGCGCTCAAACGCCAGGATCGCTTCCGACAGATGCATCAACGTGTTGTGGGTCATCTCCATCAACGTTGCCACTAAATTGGGGTTGTAAGAATCGCTTGAGAGCTGGTCAGCGCTTCCTGCGGTCCGGCTCGAAAACGAGGGGCTGCTGTCTATCAGCGCACCACCAGATCGATTAAAAAGCTTAAACATCTATCCCTCCTGGACTCTGGCGGGATTACCAAATATTTCCCGCAACTTCCCTATATGACGAAATTGAGAGCAAAAACCTGCCAACATTCACAGCAAACCGCGTGATTTGCTTACTCTCCGTATAGATACGTGAAACCGACGAAATTGCGCCATGGGGCCTGTCAGAATTTGAATCGTCATATTGAAAAACTTATAAGTTGATCCCGGCGGCCCATGCTGCCGGGATCTAGAGGGAAGTTGACGACCGACGCCGATCGTGGGTTAGGGGTGGCGATGCATCTCGCGCGGATGCTTTTCGCCGGGCGCCTGATATGTGGTCGTCATATACCTATACGTAATTAATAGCCAAACACGACAAGCAGCCGTAAATTTTTTGGTCAGACTGCTCAAACTATGTTCTTCGTGTAGGAAAATTCCTATAGAACCTGTAAGTGCCAGTTCCGTGTGTCGCAAACGCTAAAGAGTGCCGCTTTCTTTCCTCAAATGGTGAAAAACCTTAGAGGACAGAACTATGCATCGTTACACAAACTATCTTGCAGCATTAACGCTTCTTACGGCAGGCAGCACCCACGCCGCCTCATTTATCGTCAATAGCACCGATGACCTTCCGGACAATAATCCGGGCGATGGCGTCTGCGCTTCGGTCGTAGCCAAAGGAATTATCAATCCTGGTGGCGGTAGCTGTACCTTGCGTGCGGCAATCATGGAGGCGAACGCACTCGGATTAGCGGGCGACGCCAGCCAGCACGAAATTCAGCTTAGTAACGGTGAACTGTATGAGTTGAGTCAGGCCGCCGGCGGTTTGAGCGAGCATACAGGTGATTTGGATATCCGCACCAGCATGCGAATATTTGCACCAGCAGGTGATCAGGCAAGTATTGACGCAGAGTTTCTAGACCGAGTGTTTCACGTCCAGAATATTGCAGGTGGCGCGGATACCATAGCGTTCGAAAACCTGACTATCGCGGGTGGACTGGCGCAAACGGATGCCAGCGGGGCCGGCCTGGTAGGTGGGGGCGTATTTATCGGTGGCGGCGGGTTGGCAGAAGATCAACCGATCGTGAGCTTTGACGGTGTCACTTTCCAAGGCAACTCGGCAGAAATTGGCGGGGCCATCTATAACCTGTCGGAAAATCAGGTCACCATCAATAATTCTAACTTCCGACTGAACTATGCCGAATCCGTAGCGCAGGTAATTTACAACGCTGGCGTATTGGAGATCGACCGAGCCTCTATTCTCAATAACTTTCAGTTCATTCCTAATGGAAACGTTTTGGCTGCAGTTCACAATAGTGGCGGCGAACTGGATGTATCTAACACGCTCATTGGCAACAATCAGGGGCGTGGCGTGCGCAATGGTAATACCGGTAGCACTACCTTGGATCAAGTAACCGTGGCGAGAAACAGCAATCATGCCGTCCAGAACATTAGCGGAACGCTCACTGCTCGCGGGTCATTGTTTGCCTTGAACGCCTCCGGTTGCCTGCTTTCTGGCGGCACATTCAATATCTTCTCCAACACCTTGGCTGACACAACTGGATGCGATGATGCGACGCTTATTGATAATCCATATTTTGACGGTGGCGATGGCGATTTAGTTGCCGATTACGCCCTGCTTCCGTACAGCCCAGCGGTGGATTCTCGATCACCGTCAGGAATTTTGAACCCTTGCCCCATCGCGGGTTTTGCGAATGATCTAGTTGGTCAAAGCCGGCCCAACGACGGCGATGGGGACGGTGTAGCGCGCTGCGACGCAGGAGCGTTGGAGTACGCCGGTGCCCCCGACACTGGCATTCGCACCATTGGCTTTGGTGCAAGCTGTGATTTCGAAGATTTTGAATCTGCCGCAGTTGAGCTTGATGGTAGCCCGCGCTTATGGCGTGTTCAGGAAGGCACCTATCTGGATCAAAATATTTCTGTTTTGAACAACAGCCTGACCATCGAGGGTGGCTATGCTAGCTGCGCAGACGATGCCGAACAAACCGGGGTGAGCACTATTGCAGGCGCAAATGGCAGTGGCATTCCTGTATTTAATCTCGTTTCGATATTCGCGAGCGAGGCGCATCAGATCAACCTGTCCAATCTGGAGATTACCGACGGAGAAAATAGTGGCATCCGTGTGAGCAGTGGCGCGCCAGGTCTGACGTTCTCGCTCACTGATTCTATCATTCACGGTAACTTCGGAACTGACGGTGGCGGAATCTTCATCTCCGGCACAGCCACAAACGCAACGTTGCGAAGAGTCGATTTTGGCAATTTTGGTGTCGATACGTCGCCAAACAACGCGAGCAACCACGGTGGTGGCCTGTTCTGCACAGACAACGCGACTGTGATTATTACACCCAACCAGCCGACGCTTGGGTTTCCTGCGGCAGCAAAAGGGGGGGCAGTTATGGTGACTACCTACGGCGCACGATTTCGAGGAAACCAGTCAGACGCCAATGGCGGCGCAATTTATGCAGAATTTGGTTGCAGTATTGAAGCACTTAACGTGTCGACTGAGTTCAATGCTGCCAACAATGGCGCTAGCCTCTATGCTGAAGACCCAGGCACTCAGGTGATCATGGACAGCAACTTTATTCTGTCTACATGGGAAAATAACTATGCGGTAGCAGACGGTGGTGCAATCTATGCAGCTGAACAGGCGGAAGTTACATTCACGGGTATTCGAACTGACACCAACGCCGCTTTGCGTGGAGGCTTTGCGTTCGTGGACTCAGGCGCAACAATAAGCGTTTCACCTGGAGCAACGTTTGAGAATGTTCAAGCTCGCGGGCACGCAGCCAGCAATGGCGGCAGCATGATGTACGTGGGGGAAGGGGCCAGCGCTTATATTTATGGCATGGCGATTAACGACATCGACACGCAAAACGACTCGCTATTTGTCACCGATGGCACCGGCGGAGCTCCGGCCACGCTGGAAATTCATTCCTCGGTTATCGTCGATTTGGTACCTGGGGTTGGAGTTCCAGTACTCTTTGATATGCAGGGCAACGACACAGTGCGAGTTATCCAGAGCACTGTTTCTGAAGTACAGATGCAAAGCGAAGACCCGTTTGCTGACCTCTCTGCATCGAGTGTCTTCGAGCTGCATAACAGCATTATGGTTGGCAGCGAAGATCAACCTGTCACCAACGGGATGGGAACGCTTACCGGTAACTGCAACGTTATTGAAATCAGTGACCACAGTCTGAGCAACTCCACCGTCACCGCAAGCCTGTTCTATGCACCTTCTGAATTTCCCGATGTGGCGCTCTCCGACCAGTCACCGGCAATCGATCTTTGCGATGCTCCACCCGCGTCGACCATTTTAGGTGGCGTACCGGCAGTAGATTTTATTGGCGCTGCACGCCCAGTAGATTTTGGGTCGGTAGCAAATGGCCTCGGCACTTGGGACGCAGGCGCCATGGAAGCCCAGTTTGATGCGCCGCCACCTGCGGGCGAGGAGATATTCTCTGATAGCTTTGAATAGTCCGTCAGTCGGAGACTCGCCCTTGTGCGGGTCTCCGTTTTCAATTCCTGGAAACAGGAAAGTGGACACAGTTCGCAAGCACAAGGTAACGAGACGCTATACAATGCAGCAATCTTCGGTCATCAGGGAAACACCGGCGATGGATGAAACTGGCGAACTGACTCAAATATTAAACTCTGCGGACAATACCCAGGAAAGGTTGAGCCTGGCATTCAATGCGGTTTACAACGAGCTGCGCCACTTAGCGGGCTATGTACTGAAAGGTCGCGGTTCAGACGCTACGCTCAATGCCACCAGTTTAGTGCATGAGACTTATGCCAGATTGATTGGCAGCGAAAAACTCAGCATCACCGGCCGACGCCACTTTTTCTCACTGTGCGCACGGGTAATGCGCAACATCCTGACAGACTACGCGCGCCGCAATATGGCGGATAAGCGTGGCGGTGGGGTTGCCAACGTGCCCCTTACTGAAGACGGCGCTATTGACGCGTCCAAACCAGAATCCATTGCCGCTCTGGATGAAGCACTAACCTGGTTGGAAGAGCGCGATCCACGACTTGTAGAGCTGCTGCAATTACGTATATACGCCGGTTTGGAATTGCCAGAGATCGCGCCGCTATTAGACGTGTCAGTGAGGCAGTTACAACGCGATTGGTCCCGCGCCCAGGTTTGGCTGAGCGATGCGCTCAACCGCGGGATTACTCAGTAGGTTGTGATTCAGAATCACAGCCGAATTGTTCCAAGGCGGCTTCCGCACGTTGAGATATAACCGGATCTAGCGTCTCATCATCGCGAATGCTTCGCAGAATCGATTCTGCTTCACATTGGCCGGCTCTTAGCATGATCTGAGCCGCAGAGGATTGGGCGGAAATAATCCATGGATGGTCGGGGCCAGATGCTGCGATCATCTCTTGTTCCGACTGTCGCCACAGCTCAATACTTTTTGGATAGTCTTTCAAATCGCTTGCCAGGTTGGCCAAGTGTCCCAGAGTGTAAGCAGTGCGCCAGTGGGCCCGGCCATACAATTCGCGCTGAGCGGACAATAGCTGCTCTAGAATTACCTGGGCTTCTTGCTGACGCTTGAGATATCGCAGGGCAAACGCCCAGTTTGTGATTGCCTGCTGGGTGCGATAGTCAGCTTCCGTCAGTTCCCGGCGATAATTTTCTACGACGTGGGCCAACACAGGTTCTGACCTGTCAAATTTGCGCTCACGCGAATACAGTACCGCAAGCTGATGCAGCAATTCCCACTCCAGGGTCGGGTAATCTGTCGGTGGGCCGCTTTTGCCATACAGCTGTTCGTAGGTGCTGATCGCCTGCTTCACCAACTCTAAGGCTGCCTCTGGGCTCTCTGTCCTGGAAACAATGGGTGCCGCGGCGTAAAGCGCCACAATGTACTCAAATGACTTTTCGCCATAAACAGATCGAGCGGCCTCCAAGTGTTCGCTGGAAAGCGCCTGCGCTTTGTCAAATTCATGGTTGTGGTGATAGGTTTCTGCCAGGCCGCGCATAACAACCAAAGTCGACTCGTCGCGCTCGCCCATGATCTCGGAGCGGATATCCAGCACTTTTTCGTACGCATGAATGGCATCTTTCAACATGCCGCGGCGTTTCAAAACCTCGGCCAAATCCAACAAAACCTCCGCAGCCAGCAGCGGTTCATCGGCGAATTCCCGCTCTGCTTGAGCGACCGCTTCGGTGAGCAACTGATCTGCTGATTTCCCCCGGCTTGCCTGCATTTGGGGATCTACTGTGCCGAGCACTTCCAGTAAATAGTCGTGCATGCTTTCCGAACGGGCCTGAGCAGCCCGGGCTGCATCGCGCTCGACCTGGAGCTGTCGATTGTGCTGCAGTGCTAACACTAGATACGCGGCTAAGACAGCAATACCAAGCCCCACCACCGCATTCGCAATCCAGTTTCGCCGCAAAAATTTGCGCAGGCGATACATGCTCCCGCCAGGATGGGCTGCAACCGGGCGATGCTCTAACCAATTGGTCAGGTCATTGGCAAAGGCGTTGGCGCTGGCATAGCGGTCTGTTGGTGAGAATGCCAGGGCCTTCGCGATGATACGTTCCAGGTCAGCGTTGCAGGCACGTATCAGCTTTCGTTTGTTCGACGGTGCACTAGCCTGTTGTGAAGAGATGGGCAGAGGGCCGCGCTGCAATAATTCCAGACGCTCAATGGAAGCGACTTTCTCTTCCCCAAAGGGATTGGCGCCTGTGATGAGCTGATAACACACCACACCAAGCTGAAAGATATCGCTGGCTGTGGTTAGGGCTTCGCCACGTAACTGCTCCGGGCTGGCATAGCGAAACGTATAAGCCAACTGCTGGGCTCGTTCACGTTCCGGGCGATCAGAATGGTCAAAAACCGTGGCAATGCCAAAATCCAGCAGCCGCACGCGCTGTTCCTGGTCCAGCAAAATATTGCTCGGCTTGAGGTCGCAGTGCACTACCAGATGCTGATGCGCATAGGCGACGGCTCGCGCAATTTCGCGCATCAGCGTGACGCGGTCTTTGAGGCCCAGCTCCAGGGCATCAGACCCATCGTGGACGTGTTCTCCTTCAATGTATTCCATTGCCAGCCATGGCCGGCCCGATTCGGTGACGCCGGCATCAATCAACCGGGCAATACGCGGGTCGACCAGTTTTGCAAGAATGCCGGTTTCCTGCTTAAACCGCTGCAGCGCCGCGTCGTCTCGATAGGTATCTGCAAGTAACTTCAGGGCGGCGATCTGAGCTGAGTCTGCGATTTCTCGTTCGGCCTTGTAGACTTCAGCCATGCCGCCTTCGCCCACCGGCTCCAGAAGCTTCCATGGTCCAATGTGGTCGGGAACCGAGGCGCTTTTTCGCTCATCTAGTGCGTGGGCAGCTAGATCCGAATGACCCAGATCCAGTAGTGGTGCACAGGCTTGTGCGCTGGCCAACATCGTTTTGAGCTTGCTGGCCAAAGCGGGATTTTGCTCAGCAAGTGCTGCCAGGCGAGATTGCTGTTCTTCCGGTTCAAGATCCAGTAAAAGGGTTAATTCCCGATCGAGCTCTTGCCAGTCTGGTTGTTCTGCGGTCATAACATCCGTCGTATTGCACACTAATGATGGAATAGGGCGGCCCAAATAGCGCCGCAGCACGAGAAACCTTGGTTTTACTCTTTAAAAGCGCCATTTTAATCTATTAACGACACTACAGTGGTTAAGTATAGACCTGGGAGAGCACTATGGCTGGTGGTTGGGCGCGAGACGGAGCGGTACAAGACCAAATTGATGCCAGCGTGGACGATGCCGTAAAGCGTGCACGTAGCAGTATGCCGCGAGGCGAAAGTCGCAAGGATTGCGACGAGTGTGGCGATCCAATCCCTGAACCACGCCGCAAAGCTGTCCCTGGCGTGAAGTACTGCATTGCTTGCCAGCAAGAGCTGGACGCAGAGGCCAAAGCTTCTGCCGGTTACAACCGTCGAGGGAGTAAGGATAGTCAACTC
>CAZVYE010000060.1:0-4312 GCA_964630895.1 uncultured Gammaproteobacteria bacterium
CCATGTGGTGCACCCTTTGGCGGGCCAAGGCGCTAATCTTGGTCTGCTGGACGCGGCAGCGCTGATAGAAATGTTGCAGACCGCTAAAGCGGAGGGTATATCGCCACATGCCCAGGGTGTGCTCCGGCGATATGAGCGCTGGCGTACCAGCGAAAATGCCATTTTTGCTGATGCGCTTCATCTCCTACACCAATTCTATGCAAGTCCTAATCAGGCGCTTTCCAGCACGCGCAGCTTCGGTACCAACCTACTCAATAACGTCACTGCGGCTCGCGCTTTTCTGATCGAACATGCATCCGGCCTGCAGGGTAGGGTGCCCGCCCTGGCTCAGCACCGCTACTAGGTGGACGTAAAGTAGGTCACTTACCATGCCTTATGCGCTTGCGAATTTGCCCTATAGTGCATACAGTCTGTAAATGTTTGTTTTCGGGGAAAAATCATGTGGGACTTTGATTTAGGCCGAGTGTTTGGATTAATGGGCAAGACTTTTCCGTTCTTGCTTTTCCGCTTTATGGTCTACATCGGCATCACGCTGGTGTACGTTGTAGTTACCGGCGGCGGTGCGGGGGTCGGTATGATCGTCGGCAAGATCGCCGGTGACACCGGGGCCGGTGCAACCTACGGCGGCTTGATCGGGTTTGGTGTGGTCAGCGCAGCCCTGTATTTTGCCCGCGAATACATTCTCTATTTGGTTAAGGCCGGTCATATTGCCGTCCTGGTGGAACTCATGGAGGGTAAGGACCTACCCGGCGGTCGGGGTCAGGTGGACTACGCGCAAGCGAAGGTAAAAGAGAACTTTACCCAGTCCTCGGTTCTATTTGCGGTGGATCAACTGGTTAAGGGAATTCTCAAGACCTTCAATCGGATGTTTCTGTCCATCGCCTCAATTCTTCCGATTCCAGGGCTGCAGGGGCTGGTGAAGTTTGCCAATTCTGTAGTCTCTATGTCGCTCACGTATGTTGACGAGGTGATTTTGGCTTATCACCTGAGAAGCCGCGCCGACGATCCCTGGACATCCAGCCGTCAAGCCATAGTCTTGTACGCACAAAATTATAAGAACTTGTTGAAAAACGCGGTTTTTCTGACGATTTTTATATGGATACTGGTGCTGGCAGTATTCCTGCTCATCTTGGGCCCGGTCGCCGCTATCGTGTCCTTTTTCCCCAATCTAGCCGGCTTCTGGACTATCGCTTTTGCGGCGGTACTTGCGTGGGGCATTAAAGCCGCCGTAATTGACCCCATAGCGATGACGGCTCTGATGCAGGTTTACTTCAAGGCAATTGAGGGGCAGCAGCCAGATCCTCAATGGGACGAGAAACTGGATGGGCTGTCTGCGAAGTTTCGCGAGCTCAAGGCCAAGGCTGGTGCGCTTGGAAGTAACTCGGCTGCCGCAGCGGATGCTAAGCCAGCTCAACAGCCTCCGCCTGCGCCACCTGGGACCTGATCCTGCTGGCAGCTAAATTTGGAGCATGAGGTAACGGTCTTTTGTCGAGGTCGTTGTCTCGGCTCGTTATGCGGTCAAGGAAGCTCGAGTTCGTAATGCGTTGGATTGTAGTTCTATTGGTGTTGGCGTCTGTTGGCCTTATGGTCGCCGGGCTGGTAACGCCGGTCTTGCAAATAGAACAGTGGTGGTTTTGGACGGAGCCAAAGTCTATTTTGCAGGGTATCGCGGGTCTCTGGCAGGGTCAGAAATATGGCGTTGCGCTAATCATCGTCGTTTTTTCCATGCTGTTTCCTTTACTCAAACTGTTGCTCACCGTTTGGGTAGCGTTTCGTGATAGCGAGGCACCTTACATCGCCAAACTCCTGCCCCTGCTGGGTAAATGGTCCATGCTCGATATGTTTGTCGTTGTGGCAACAGTGGGTTGTGTGCAGTTGGGTCTGTTGGGAAATGTTCAGACGGACTATGGCGTGTATTACTTTAGTGTCAGCGTGCTGTGCGCGATGTTTGCAGCTGGATTGCTTGAAGCCAAATTGATGGGTTCTGAGCAGCCGTTGCCTGCGCCTCCCATGCTGCTGGTTAGCCTAAGGGCTGCGCTATTAGGAGCAGGGTGTTTTACTCCCTTAATGCGAGTTGAGAAGTGGCAGTTTTGGTCGCAGGATTACTCGTTGGGGGGCGTGATTCCAGCCATTTGGCGTTCTGGCCATGAACCTTTTGCACTTATGTTGGTTGTACTGGTGATTGCCCTGCCGGTACTAATTCTGGCGATTGAATCTTTATGTGTTGGCCGTGCACTCGCGTCGGGGCAAGCTGCTGGACCATGGCGAAAATGGCTCTGGCTGCGACATTGGAGCATGCTGGATGTGTTTGTGCTGGCTCTGGTGGTGCTGTGGTTGCAGCTGGGCAGCGCCGTTACCATGCAGCCTCGTGTGGGGTTTTGGCTTTTGTTGTCTGCGGTTGTACTGCAATGGTCAGGATACTGGTTTGCCCTGCGTCGCACGCGGCAGTTGGCTACAGCGCAAGTAGATATTAACTAAGGCCGAATATGGCTATTGCCCAAAGCGTTTCCCACCACTTTCCAGATAAGCAATTTCTTCTGTGGTGGACTCCCTGTCCAACGACTGGTTTCGATGGGGAAACCTGCCGAATCGTTCGATGATATCCAGGTGCTGCCGGGCAAAATCAAGATTGCTACGAATAACTGAATGATGAGTCTGGTCGGTACGCTCTAGCAGCGCGGTAAATCGCTCCACCGCCAGTTTTTGGTTGGACAATTCTTCTGAGTGTTCCAAGGGCATAAGCAGAAACGCTGTCTCCAAAGGATGTAGTGTGCTTTCCCAGTTCTGTTTCAGCGCTAGCTGACAGTATCGCAATGCCAGGGCGTCGCCGCTGAAAGCAGCAGGCGTACCTCGATAAATATTGCGGGTAAATTGATCCAGCAGCAGGATCAAACTAAGGCAAGACTGTGCTGCCTCTGACCATCCATCCAGTTTCTGTTGAATTGCGGCACGCACCGTGGTCTTAAAGTTCGCTTCGATGCGTTGATCAGTTTTGGGGCTGCCTTGCCACCAAAGTTTGGGTCGGTTCCGAAAGGGTGGGGCATCGAACCAGAAGTCATGCACGTCCTGGGGCCGCGGTAAACTCATGCTTTAAACCTTTGGGGAGCTAAACGCGGAACTGTGGAACGCCGGCACCGTCTGTTTCGCTAATGCGGGTGTCTTCAGATTCTTTGGGCTCTGACAGCTTGCTCACTACCGCGTCCAATGCCCGGGTAACCAACGCGTCCTGACTTATGGGGCGCGCCTTTCGCTCCAAAACTTGAGCGGCGATCTGCTGCGGTGTTAATTCCTCAGCGCGTCGGCCCTGTTGGTCTACAAACAGATAATTGCCGGTGATTGGACTAATCCATGAAAGCTTGGCTCGCAGCGGCCCGCTCTCATCCCGGTGGAATCGAACCCAGCGACCTGGCTGCCAGTCTTTAACCATGTTCAATGCTTCATTCAGGGACTCGGTATCTTCAATAACCGGCAAATCTTCGTCTTCGCTGTCCGCGCTAATATCTTCACCGCGGATGACGATGCCGTGATCGGTTTGTTCCACCACCACGTGATCGCTGCCGGAGGACTTGACCATATCCCGGTAGATTTGCATTAGCTGACTGCGAATCTTTCCGATTTCAGATTCCGAGTAGCCGACTTGTTTGAGTCCCTCGGAAAGGCTCTTCATCAACACTGGCAGTCGGGTTTTTAGCTTCTTGACCGCAGGTTTGGTGGGCTCAAACGACACGCTCCAGATGAGTTCTTTAGCAGTGCGCAATGCCTGTTCCCATGCCCGTGAATCTTCACCCTGGCGAAGCATGGTTAAAACCATCACGTGTGCCCATGACTTCTCCAGCAAATCCTTTACCAGAGATGGCATCTTGCGACGGCTCAAGTACGGATGCAGGGCGTCGTGGGTCGTGCGCCGTGCTAGCTTCAATCGTTCCCGACCTTTGGCTGCTTCGGTTTCGCGTCTTGCGCGCAAATCAGCTCGGCGTGCTGTTTTAGCCTGTAGCTGCTTAAACTCCGATAATAATTTCGAAAAATGTTTTTCGTCGGCGTTCTTATGGACCATCAAATCATCAACAATGTCTTCCACTTTGTTGAGTATTTGTTTCTTCGGATCGGTGATTTCGCTCCAGCCCTTGCCAGCCTCAGCCATAGCATTAATCAGCTCTTTGGCCGAACTCTCAGGATTGGACAGCAACTCTTTGTCGTGTAGTGCACGCTTCAAAAACGGCATCTGCAGCTTGCTGAGTGCGAGCTGGAATGACTGAGGCAGGTCTTCGTCATTGCCGATAAAGTCGAACATCATTTCGACGGTATCGATGGT
>CAZVYE010000060.1:4412-5912 GCA_964630895.1 uncultured Gammaproteobacteria bacterium
TCGTAGGCAGAGTACTCAATTTCCGGCTTGATGCCGCGGCTCTTCAGAAACTCGTTTGCTTTGTCGTAGACCAAATCGAGCTTTTGAATCAGCTCATGTTCAAATGCCTTTAACAGCGCAACTTCCACTTCCACGTCGCCATCGAATACTTCGATCGCCTGACGGAATCGCTCGCAAACGGGACGTGGTGCTAATGGGTTCTGGTTGTGTTTTATCGGGTCTTTGACCAGTAGTTCGCCCAGACGAATGTTCAGAGCGAATAAATGACGCGTGTAGCGAACTTCTGCTGACTCAATCATGGCGTCAAATGTAAGCATTTCCGCCAAATCTCGATCGTCCACAATGCGCATCTCGTCAGCACGGATCTCGCCTTGATCGGAATCCGCACCGAATATCTCTGGCAATTGCTTTGCGCCTTTCAGGTAGGCGCGGAAGCTATCCTTGGTTTTGGCCAGGAACTCGCTGATGATGGCCGTGCGATATTGCTCCAGCTGCCGGCGACCCTCAAAGAATTTGGACTGCTCTGTCATGGTGCGCGACTCAGCAGCCAGTTCGAACAGGTGTTCTTCGGCGTCGCTGAATGCTGCTTCGATGTGACGCTCTAGGGTGTGCGTGCACATCGTCTCCAATTTAGAGACTATGAGCCGAGTGTCATATCGGTTTTCGGATACTTCTGACACTATCGCGTGCCCGCCTTTGAGTCATTCTGTGCAAAATGTATCACAATTTTTTACAAAGAAACGTGTATCAAATCACTGTTTGATGAATGTTAATGTCTAAATGTCAGCGAAAACTTACTGACTTTGAAGAAATCTTGTTGATTCCAATCACCTAACACAGATTTGCTTAATGTGGGAAAATTAACATTGTTCCAATGGCATGGTCGTCAATTTGTAGACTATCCAAAGGCAATGTGGATCGGAAAGACCCACATTGATTGGAGGTTTATTTGCGACGTCGCTACTCAGGCAAACTAAGGTCCTGGATAAAGGCCGCCAGGAAGCGTGCTGCCTCACCGCCGGTTACGGCACGATGATCAAAAGTCAACGACAGGGGAATGACGGGGTGGACTGCGAAACTGCCCATGGAGGCTACGACTTGCTGGCGCAGCTTACCGGTTGCCAGTATGGCGACACACGGCGGCGTGATAACTGGCGTCGTGTATTTGCCAGCATAGACGCCTACGTTGGATAACATGATGCTGTAGCCGCTCAAATCGCTGGGCGGGATAGAGCGATTTTGTACGTTGGTGCGCAAATCGTTCAGATCTTGCCGCAGTTGTCTGGGCGTTTTGCTGTCCGCATTCCGCAGGTTGGATACAAACAGACCGTCCGGTGTATCTACTGCAATACCCACATTAACCGCTGATTGCCGTTGGATTTTCGGACCATTGGCGTCGAACCAGGAGTTTAGGACGGGTTCTCTTGCGACTCCGGCACACAGTGCTCTGATCATGCGAACGGTCATATCCTGTTTGCCTTGCCACAGGGCTACGTCCAC
>CAZVYE010000060.1:6012-18265 GCA_964630895.1 uncultured Gammaproteobacteria bacterium
CTCTGATCATGCGAACGGTCATATCCTGTTTGCCTTGCCACAGGGCTACGTCCACGTCTTCGGTGATTGTGGTAGGAACCACTGCCGCGTGGGCTTCAGCCATAGCACGTGCCATTGCCCGTCGTGCCCCTCGCACTGGTTCCCAGGCGCTGGTAGATCGAGACTGCGGTAACTCGCCAGTCTGCATTGCCTTGCGGCGTTGACTGGGTGTGGCATCTTCTGGCATATCTGCAGGATCAATACGTGCTTCTTTCGACGCGTCGTCAGCGGGGGCGGTGGAAGGAGCTGCGTCAGCGCTTTCCTTAGCCTGTGGCGCGGGCGGATTCTTTGCCGCTTCGCGCACATCGCTGGCCGTGATGACCTGATCTTTGCCAGTGGGTTTAACCATGGATAGATCCACTTTCATCTTACGAGCCAGGGCGCGTACTGCTGGAGTAACTTTGAAGTCACCTACCGATGCATACGATTCAGACATTACCTGATTGGTCGATTCCATCGCACCTACAACGGTTCCAGAATCCTCGCGATCTGAAGAGTCTTCAGACGCTTCTGAGCTATCACTTTCAGCCGGTGGCGCCTCGCTAGATTCGGCCTCTACTGCGGTTTCAGCTTCTACAGAGCCATCTTCCGCGTCAAAGCTGACCAATACCGCGCCGGTGTCGATTACATCGCCGGGCTGGCCGTGCAATTTAACGATTTTGCCGGAAAATGGTGCCGGTACATCAACGACGGCCTTGGCAGTTTCCATGGACACCATAGGGTCGTCCGCTTTGACCACATCGCCTTCCGCCACGTGCCACTCAACAATCTCGGCGTCCGGCAAACCCTCTCCCAAGTCCGGTAAATTGAAATTGCGCATCAAGAAACCTCCATAACTTCTGCAACCGCCTTGCGGATTCGCGCAACGCTGGGCATGTATTTTTTCTCTAATCGATATAACGGCATTACGGTATCGTAACCGCTGACTCGTTTGACAGGTGCATGCAGGTCGTAAATACCTGCATCTGCTAACTGCGCTGCAATTTCAGATCCCACCGAACAGCTGCGCGGTGCCTCCTGCACAATGACGCAGCGATGGGTTTTGGCGACAGATTCTAAAATAGTGTCTGTGTCCAGCGGTTTGACCGTGGCCACATCGATCACTTCGGCACTAATGCCTTGGCTCTCTAACTCTTTAGCTGCCTCCAGAGTTTCTTTGGTCATTGCGCCCCAGGTTACCAGGGTGACGTCGCTGCCTTCCCGCAAGACGTAGCACACGTCCATCGGCAGCTCTTCGCCATCGTCTGGCACGCTTTCTTTGTGCAGTCGATAAATGCGTTTGGGCTCTAAAAACACCACTGGATCCGGGTCCCGAATGGCTGCCAGCAGCAGTCCGTATGCGCGCGCAGGTGATGAAGGAATCACAACGCGAAGGCCGGGGACATGCGCAAATAGTGCCTCGGTGCTTTCAGAGTGGTGTTCCGGAGCGTGGATGCCGCCGCCGTAAGGTGCGCGCAAAACCATGGGGCAGGTCATACGACCACGAGTCCGGTTCCGTAAACGGCTGGCGTGGGAAATCATGTGATCAAACATGGCGTATATGAACCCCATGAATTGTGCTTCAGCGACCGGGCGCATTCCTTGTGCGGCCATACCAACACTCAGGCCAGCAATCATGACCTCTGCGAGCGGTGTATCTATCACCCGCTCATCGCCAAACTGCTGCTGCAAACCAGCCGTGGCACGAAACACACCGCCGTTTACCCCTACGTCTTCACCCAACACCACTACGGATTCGTCTTCCGTCATGGCTCGCGCCATGGCCATAGAAACAGCCTCTACCATCGTAATATCAGCCATTTTCTACTTCCTCCGCGTACGCACGTTGCTCCATCAAATCGGCCGGTAGATCGGCATACATGTCATCGAACATAGCCGTTACTGGCTGTGGCTCCAGGTTCATATAAGTTTCTACCGCGCTTTCTACCTTTGCGTTCACTGACTCTTGCAGCGCCGCTTCTTTTTCTTCGTCCCAAAGCGATCTGGATTCCAGGTGCTTGCGAATCCTCTCGATGGGTTCACGCTTCCACGCCTCGTCCACTTCTTCTTTAGGTCGATAACGGGTGGCGTCATCTGCTGTGGTGTGATCTGACAAGCGATAGGTAATAGCTTCTATCAGTGTGGGGCCTTCCCCGTTTCTGGCGCGCTCCAACGCCTCGCTCATGGCCCAGTGCACTGCCAGCAAGTCGTTGCCATCGACCTGCAGCGCGGGAATACCGGCACCAATACCCTTTTGCGCCAACGTAGGCGCACAAGACTGCTTCTTCCGGGGCACGGATATGGCCCACTGATTGTTGGAGATAACAAACACGGCCGGTAACTGATAGGCGCCAGCGGCATTGAGTGCTTCTAGAAAGTCTCCCTTCGATGATCCACCATCGCCCACCACGGAAACTGCGCAGCGCGGCTCGTTACGTAATTTCATTGCCAGCGCTGCGCCAGCGGCGTGCAAGCACTGGGTTGCAATAGGTACGCAAATGGGAAAATCATGGGCTGGTCCGGACCAGTCGCTGCCACGCTCATCGCCGCCCCAGTAGGCCAGAATTTCTTCCATCTTGACGCCCCGGTAAAACATGGCGCCATACTCGCGATACATAGGCGCGAACACATCCTCTTGTCGCATTGCGGCGCCGATTCCCACGTGAATGGCTTCGTGACCCAAGGATGAAGCGTAGGTTCCCAACTTGCCGGTACGCTGAAGCGTGACCGCCTTGGCATCGAAACGACGAGTCTGCACCATCAACTCGTATAGTGAGATCAGTGTTTTGGCGTCTTCGGCTAAGGCTGGAAGTGGGTCCGACACAGGTTTGCCGGCTTCATCCAAGAATTGGTGGTAATTGATTTTGAACTCTGCAACGGTTTGCACGCTTTACTCCCTCTTCATCACAACGCTGCCAGCACGTTTAAGACGCAGTGCCCGTCACACACGTGTGGCATAGCTTGTGTGGTGTCCCATTGAGCAGATGGGTTTGGATCGCAGTTGAATCTGGCATGGTGGTTGCGACAGACTCACGCGATCGATTGATTCTTCATTTGTGGCCTCGCTCACGGTACGCTTGACCGGTTAGAGCGGGCATAAGCGTTTTATAATAGCTCAAACGACGGTTTGGGCGGTAGAATTTCCATTAGAAATTGACAGAATCACAGGATTATTGACCTTGAGCGACAATCAACGCCAGCTAGAAGAAGACATCGAAACTGATTTAGCGGATCGCATGACTTACCAGGGCTACCTGGACCTGGGCACCATTTTGGATGCGCAACATCCGTTAAGTAATCCGGCTCACCACGATGAAATGCTTTTTATTATTCAGCATCAAACATCGGAGCTTTGGATGAAGCTGATTATTCACGAGTTGCAGGCAACGATCGACTATTTGCAGCAGGACCGACTCAATCGCTGTTTGAAAATTCTCAGTCGCGTTAAACAAATACAGCGTCAGCTGTTTGAGCAGTGGTCTGTGTTGGAAACACTCACGCCCAGCGAATATGTGCAGTTCCGAGACGTGCTGGGAAATGCATCCGGTTTTCAATCTTTGCAATATCGCCTGATCGAATTCCTGCTTGGCAACAAGCACCCCAGAATGATGGAGGTGTTTTCCCATGACGAGAAGGCCAGCGCCAGACTACGAGCAGTCCTGGAGGCGCCTAGTCTGTATCAGGAGTTTTTGCTGGCATTGAGTCGTTCTGGACATGCTGTTCCCAGCGATTTGCTGGACAGAGATTGGTCCGAGCCCCACACCATGCGGGAAGACCTGGTCCCGGTATTCGTAGAAATTTACGAAAACCCCAAGAAATATTGGATTGAGTATGATTTCTGCGAGAAGTTGGTAGACGTTGAGGAATCGTTTCAACTATGGCGCTTCCGGCATATGAAAACCGTTGAGCGTATCATTGGTTTTAAACGAGGCACCGGTGGTTCCAGCGGTGTTGGCTTCTTACGCAAAGCGCTTGAGTTGACCTTCTTCCCAGAGCTTATCGCGGTGCGCACCGAAATCGGTTTACCAAACGGGTAACTAACCAAACTAATTGGCATGGTTAGCAGTCAGGGGCACGCCCAGACGAATAAAATGGAATAGTCTTCTTGGTAACGTACCAAGGATGCTCCGGTCCATGAAAAATACATTCTTCCTTATACTGTTGTTTGTAGTTGCAGGGGCGGTGCAGGCCGGACCTGCACCGGATTGGTTTTTACAACACATTGCCGAAATGACAGCTAATGGCGGTGTGTGGCAGACCAGTAATGCTAAGTATCAAAGCGAATCGGAAACTTTTGATCACTACGGTTTGGAATGGCAGCAGGGGATCCATGCTGCAACCATGACCGGCCGGCTTTTCGGACTTAAGGAAGGTCAAAGATCGAAGGACTTTTGGCATTTTCGGGTTTATTGGGATGCCGCCGCAAACGTAGGCATCATTCAGCAGTTCGCACCAAGTGGGGTCGTGGGTACGGGAACGCTGGTCGGCTTTGGTGAAGGCACGATGACAGAGCAAACTTTCGTGAACCCGAACGGGACTTCACGCAAAGATCGCCATCATGCTTGGACCGATGCGACGGGGCACACTACCGTTTCCTATGGCTACGAAGATGGTGCCTGGACTGAGCGCCGTCGTTACATCTGGCAGCAAAATTCCGTACCGTAGCGATAGCGCAAATACACCCACACGTCAGAGGCATTTGCTTGCAGTCCTGCAAAGCGGCAGAATGCCGGCCCGTTCAGGTCTCGGAATGTGGTCATGTTGTTCTCCAACCCCCGCTGGCAGTTATTGCTGGCGTCAATTTTTCTGTTTGCCTTCGCATCAGCTGAAGAGACAGGTGAGCATCAGTGGACGGAAGCAGAATACGCTCGGTATATGTCGATGTTGGCCGATAGCTTGGTACTTCGCGACGGCACCATTTATTTGCCCAATGGCGAGTCGGTAATCGAATTGCCCCGTGGGATGCGCTATTTGGACACTGCCGACACGCAAACGCTGTTAGTGGATTTATGGGGTAATCCATCCAGACTGGAAACGTTAGGGGCAGTAGTAGGCGATTCATTCGACCCATTTGCGGATGATGCGTGGCTGATAATGATCGACTACGTACCCAGTGGCCATGTGCGTGTGACCAATGATAAGTCCATCGAGCCTGAAAACCTGCTCGGCCAACTGGAGCAAATAACTGAAGCCAACAATACGGTTCGCACAGAACAGGGTTTTCCAACAATCTCCCTGAAAGGCTGGGCTGATCCACCAAAATATGAGGCCGAAGCCAATCAACTTTCCTGGGCAACTCAACTGCGATTCGCTGATAGCGACTGGGACACGCTGAATTACACGGTGCTGGTTTTGGGCAGAGAAGGGTTTTTACGTCTGAATGCAGTAGCAAACATACAGCAGCTAGGTGCAGTCAAGCGAGATATGACCGCGCTATTAGCAGCAGCTGAGTTTGTTGAGCAGCGACGCTATGAGAAGTTCAACCCGGTGACGGATCGATTGGCGTCCATAAGCTTAAACGATCTCGTGCTGGGCTTGGATCAGAGGCAAGTTACAGGGGCCAGAAGCTGGATATGGTTTGTAGACGCTTTAGCAAAATACTGGGTATGGGTGCTGCTTGTTTCGCTGGGATTGTTCTGGATGCTGCTGCAGGGGCAAGTGGCAAGGCGTGCACCAAGTACCAAGAGCAAAACGTCAGATAGCTAGTTGCTTTGCTCGCACCGTCAGGCGATCGATAAGCGTGTCGAGCAGCGTTTGTTCTTCTGTGCTTAGAATTTCCAGCAGCGCCGCCTCGTAGGCGAGCGCGGCCGGCGCAATTTCGTCATACGCCTCCTGGCCTTTTTCGGTAAGCGCAATGCTGGCGCGTCTGCGATCTTCGTCCGTCATCACCTTCTCTACAAATCCTAGTTTGACCAGGTTGCTTACCGCTCGACTGACAGCGACCTTGTCCAGCGCACCCAATTCCGCCAGTTCCGTGGCGGACGAGTCAGGATAATGTCCTAGCAGTGCCATCACCCGCCAACTGGTAACGGACAAGCTAAACCGGTTGCGGTAGGTATCGGCAATCCCTTCACTGACTTCATTAGATAATCGCGACAGGCGATAAGGAAGAAAGTGATCCAGGTGAAGCGAGTTTTTTGAATGATTAGTCACGACTTGTTCGCAATTAGTTTCATATGAAACTATAATCCTGCCACGTTTTTAATATTTGTAAAGCGCATTGCGCTGGAGGAAGCCATGTCTCGCGAGAATCCATTAGGTGTACAAGCATTCGATTTTTGCGAATTTGCTACGCCCGACCCGAAGGCTTTGGAAGAACTCTTTACCAGCATGGGTTTTCGTCCAATTGCTAAACATAAGAGTATCAATGCCACATTGTATCGTCAGGGCGGTGTGAATTTTGTTATCAATCAAGAACCAGATTCATTTGCTGCCGAGTTTGCGCAGGCACACGGTCCTTGCTGCGTAGGTTTTTCGCTGCGGGTTGATGATAAAGATGCTGCTTATGAGTACGTAAAGAATCAGGGTGCGAAAGATCTGGAAGTAAAGGGTGCACCTGTAAGTGCGCCACGCATCGCGGGTATCGGCGGCAGTGCGCTGTATTTGACCAGTGGTCCTCAAGACGTGGAAGAAAATTTTGAACCACTGCCAGGGGTTGATCAGCAGCCCAGGGGCTTTGGTTTGACCTTTATCGATCATCTCACCCACAACGTTTACGATGGGAATATGGATCAATGGGGTGAATTCTATTCCAATTTGTTCAACTTCTTTGAAGTGAAGTACTTTGACATCAAGGGATCACAAACCGGTTTGCGTTCCCGCGCCATGACGGCGCCAAACGGTGCCATCAGTATTCCTATTAATGAGTCATCTGATCCCAAGTCGCAGATCAACGAATACCTGGACCTATACAAGGGTGAGGGCGTTCAGCACATTGCACTCTATACCGATGATATCTATGCCACTATCGAGGCTATGCGGGAGCAGGATGTAGAATTTCTTGATACTCCAGATACGTACTACGACGTTATTGATGTACGCATCCCAGAGCACGGTGAAGATGTAGCTCGTATGCAGAAAAATAAGATTTTGATCGATGCTGACCAGAAAGATCAGAACAAGCAGTTGCTGCAAATCTTTACCCAAACCAATGTTGGGCCGATCTTTTTCGAGATCATTCAACGAAAAGGCAACGAAGGCTTTGGCGAAGGCAATTTTCAAGCGCTATTTGAAGCCATCGAGAGAGATCAAGAAAAGCGCGGCGTACTGTAACAGTCAGGGGAATTGATATGCGTAAATGGATAACGTTTCCAAGGGTAGAGGGCAATGCGTCGCGCCAGGCGCACGCGGACTTGCCGGAAGGTACCTATGAGCGCGAGCTGGGCAAAGAAGGATTCTTTGGACCCGCAAGTCATATGCATCATGCCAATCCGCCCACTGGCTGGACGGATTTTGAAGGCCCGTTGCGGCCCCGAGCTTTTGACACCACGCAGCTACCTGCGCCCGGAGCAAGCCCCTGGGACGCATCTCTGCTGTTGCACAACGCGCAGACTCGTGTGCGCTATTGGACTATGCAAGAGTCTATGGACCATTTGGTGCGTAACAGCGACGGTGACGAACTGCTGTTTGTGCATTCTGGCAGCGGTGATCTTTACTGCGACTATGGTCATTTAAGCGTTCGGGATGGTGACTACATCATGCTACCCCGTGGCACCATGTGGCGTTTGGAATCCGATGAGCCCATGGGTTTGCTCATGATGGAATGCACCAATGGTTCTTACATGCTGCCGGATAAGGGTATTGTGGGTCCGCATGCCATATTTGATCCTGCCATGCTGGACGCGCCTGCGCTAAACGAACAATTCAAAGCGCAACAGGGCGACAGTGACTGGCGGGTCTGCGTAAAGCGCCGCAATCAGATTTCTACTATCAGCTATCCGTTCAATCCGCTGGATGCAGTTGGTTGGCATGGCGACCTGGTTCCGGTGCGCATCAACTGGAGAGACATTCGACCGCTGATGAGCCATCGGTATCACTTACCCCCATCGGCGCACACGACGTTCGTGGGCAACCGATTTGTTGTATGCACATTTGTGCCGCGCCCCTTCGAGACAGATCCTGGGGCGTTGAAGGTTCCGTTCTATCACAATAACGATGATTACGACGAAGTGATTTTCTATCACAAAGGTGAGTTTTTCTCTCGGGACAATATCCATCCTGGGATGATAACCATGCACCCCTGCGGGTTTACCCATGGACCACATCCGGGTGCCATGAAAAATGCCTTCAACCCTTCCAAAGAGGCAACCGACGAGGTCGCCGTCATGATTGACACACGCGACGCGCTGGAAGTTGCCGACGCTGCAAGTCAAGTGGAATGGAAAGGCTACGTGGATTCGTGGAAACCAAAGAAGTAGTCGGACACAAAAATCCTTTGATAATCAAGTAATTTGACTTGCATCAAACCGTATTTGGTGGAATAGTCTCGAAAGGGATGCCGTCAGGTAGATGCGATTCTTCGAGTCGTTAATGAGGGTGAATATATGCTAGGGCAGCTCAAACTCTATTCGTACTGGCGTTCCAGCGCCGCTTATCGAGTGCGTATCGCGCTCAACATCAAGAATCTCGAGTTTGAGTTGATTCCCGTGCATTTGGTGCGAAACGGTGGTGAACATCGCAGCGCCGAATTTATGGAGTTGAATCCCCAGGGCTTGGTGCCGGTGCTGACGGATGGTGGGCGCGTGTTTCGCCAGTCCATGGCAATCATTGAGTATCTTGAAGAAGCTTATCCGGACAATCCACTCCTGACAGCCGAGATACGAGGTCGTGCAAGGATTCGCTCGCTGGCGCAAATTGTTGCTTGTGATATGCACCCGCTCAACAATCTGCGCGTCTTGATGTATTTGGAAAAGGAGTTGGGAGTCAAGGGTAATGCCAAGATGGATTGGTATCATTATTGGCTAAGAGAAGGATTCGAAGCATTTGAATCCATGCTGACCCAAAGTCCGACTACCGGTGAGTTCTGTGAAGGAGATGATCCGTCCATGGCGGACTGCTTCCTGATCCCACAAGTATACAATGCGCTGCGATTCGAGCACGATATGCGTCCCTACCCAGAAATTCAAAGAATCTACGAAAACTGCATGGCTTGTGAGGAGTTTTCGAAAGCGGCGCCGGAAAACCAGCCGGACGCGGAGAGCTAGCCAAAGCATGATCGAGTCGGATGCAATTGGCCCAGGTAAGGTGTCCACCTTGCCATTCAGAGCATAATATTTGTTGCAGGTTAGGGAGGGGGCCCGCTTTAATCGCGGGCACTTGCACGGGGCTCCGAGTGAGCCCCGTTTTTATTTTGTCTTAAGAAATAACTGAAAATGTCAGGGGCAAGCATCGATGCGAGTGCCCCTGGTACGCAAACCTTGGCTAATCGATGACCGCAAAGAATGATGCGTTGCCGCGTCGGACTTTCAGCAAAATACGATCACCGGCGTCTTCGATAGCAGCATTTGCCTGGCGCACTGAGGTCACGTCTTCACGGTTAATCTGAGTGATGATGTCCCCACGTTGCAAGCCGGCGCGGGCCGCTTTGCTGCTGCGCTCAACGCTGCTGACCATGACGCCGGCAACTTCATCATACAGCGGATGATCTTCAGGAATACTTTCCAGACGAGCACCTTCCAGGCCACTTCCACTGCGAGTATCGTCTGAACTATCGTCAGACTCTCCGCCGCTGGACTCGCCTTCACCAAGAGTTGCTGTGATGCTTCGTTCTTTGCCATCTCGGAGTACGGTCAGTCGAATTTTTTCTCCGGGACGCTTTAGCCCTACCACATTGCGCAAATCCTGAAAGTTATCTACGCGTTTGCCTTCGGCTTCGATGATGACATCATATTCCTTCATTCCGGCCGCAGCCGCCGCAGAGTCTTCTACAACCTGAGAAATTACTGCGCCCCTGATGCGATCAATGCCCAGTGTTTCTGCCAGATCAGGATCCAGCGCCTGGCCATATACGCCCAGCAGCCCTCTTTTTACCTCTCCAAATTCGAGAATCTGGTCCATGACCGCTTTGGCCATCAGTGATGGGATTGCAAATCCAATCCCTGCATTGCCGCCGCCAGGTCCGACAATGGCTGTATTGATGCCAATCAGTTCGCCCTGCAGATTGATCAGCGCACCGCCGGAGTTCCCGCGATTGATAGCGGCGTCAGTTTGAATGAAGTCCTCGTAAGACTCGATGCCCAGCCCGGAGCGACGGGTGGCAGAAACAATTCCTGAAGTCACGGTTTGATTCAAACCAAAAGGATTGCCCACGGCCAACACGTAATCGCCTACTTCCAGCGTATCGGAATTTCCGATGGGTAGGTCAGTCAGGTTTTCAGCGTCAATCTTGAGTACCGCGACATCGCTGTCGGAATCAGAGCCTACAAACTCAGCATCAAACTGACGACCATCGTCCATGGCAATGGTGATTTCGTCCGCCCCGTCGACTACGTGATGGTTGGTCAAAATTAGACCTTCTTTCGCATCAATGATTACGCCAGAACCAAGGCTGGCGGTTTCCCGTTCCTGCTGGCCTTCAGGAATACCGAAAAACCGTCGAAACATGGGGTCGTTAAAGCGCGGGTCCTGAGAAATCTCGACGGTGCCTCGAGTGGAAATGTTGACCACCGCCGGGGAAACCTGCTTTACCAATGGTGCAAGGGAAACATCTTTTGGAATGACACCGGCTTGGGCCGTAAAAAATGCGGTCAATAGCAGCGGTATCACAATTCGGAACGCTCGCATCTGCACTAATTTCTCCTTATTAGAAATCTCTTTAACAAATAGCGGAACAAACCGGAATAGACCGCAGCCAGCAATATGGGTTCCGCGAATCTATCCCTATTCTCCTGACGTCATGTCTAATCTGGGTCATGGCGCTAAATTTCAAGCGTGCCAGAAGTCGTAAAAACATTGTTTTGATGATTGTTGCAACAGCACGAGGCATTGGGAGCGCTCAATGTTAGAATGTCGCGCTTTGTCGCGCAGATCGGTCCCTAGATGAACAAGACTATTTTTTTCGTAGGCATCCTTTTTGCCAGTTTACTAGCGCAAGTTGGCTTTACGGCGACTGAGGCCGATCCTGGCTTGGGTAGTGGGGCCGCTAAATTTGCGCAGCTCGAGCCAATTTTGCCAACGCCTAATTTATATCGTACGGCTTCCGGCGCTCCTGGACATGGCTACTGGCAGCAGCGTGCTGATTATGTGCTGGATATTCGCTTAGATGACCAAGCGCAGCACATTTATGGTAATGCTCTGATCACTTACCACAACCGGTCGCCAGACACGCTGCACTATCTTTGGCTGCAGCTGGATCCCAACGTGCATGCGCAGGATGCGGAAGGCAAACTCATTGCAAATGCCCCCAACTTCGAAAAGCTGACCTATAAATCGTTTGCCAGAATGCTCGCTGCTCGAGAGTTTCCGGGCGGCGTGAATTTGTCTGGTGTGACCACTACGGACGGTGCAGAACTTCCTTTTGCCGTGGTCAAAACAATGCTTCGTATTGACCTGTCGCAGCCAATCGAGCCAGACGAGCAATTTAGCTTTACGGTGCAATGGGATTACCCCATTAACGATGCGGTATTGCTGGGCGGACGCAGTGGCTATGAGTATTTCGAAGAAGATGAGAACTATATTTATGAGATTGCCCAGTTCTATCCCCGATTGGCGGCCTATACCGACAATAATGGCTGGCAGAACAAACAATTTCTGGGACGTGGAGAGTTCACGCTGGAGCTAGGAGATTATGCGGTAAATATTACCGTGCCCGCCGATATGATCGTGGCGGCAACTGGTGAATTGCAAAATGCGGATGAAGTGCTCAATTCGCGACAGCGAGAGCGTTTTGCGGAGGCCCGCGAGGCAGAAGAGCCGATGTTTATCGTGACGCCGCGCGAAGCGAAATCCAATGAGAAGTCCCGCGAAACTGCAGAGCGTACTTGGCAGTTTCGAGCAGAGAATGTGCGCGACTTTGCATTTGCCGCCTCTCGCAAGTTTATCTGGGATGCGATGGCCCATCGCCAGGGTGAAGATGTGGTCCTGGCCATGTCATTCTATCCCAACGAAGCAGAACCCCTGTGGAGCCGGTACTCAACCCATGCCATCGTGCATACCATGGAAGTCTATTCGCGGTACACGTTTGACTACCCATATCCCGTTGCCATATCGGTAAATGGTCCAGTAGGAGGCATGGAAT
>CAZVYE010000061.1:0-1102 GCA_964630895.1 uncultured Gammaproteobacteria bacterium
GTCGCACTGGAACTTGCCGATCCGCAGATGCGCCTACCTCAGGCAAATTTACAAAACTGAGGTCACTCTCTCGTACTGGCAGTCTAATCTCAGCCAGTTCTACGGATGCCAGAGTTGCCACTGGCGTACCTGGACTTAAGTACTCGCCCAAATCCGCGTTAGCCTCCGTTACCAGGGCGGTGAAAGGGCTGCGTACTTTGGTACGCTCCAGGTTGCGTTGCGCCTTTTCCAGGTCTGCTTCTGCCGCTCTCACAGCAGCTTGTGCCTCTGCCAGCTGTGGTTTCCGGAGCACCAGGTCACTGGCGGCTCTGTCTTGGCCGTTGAGCTTTTCCCAGTCCTTGGCGGCCTGTTCACCCCGAGCCTGCTCTTGGGCAAGCTGTGCGCGCCGTGCTGCCTGCGTTGCTTCTGCTTGTTTTACTGCGACCTGATAGTCAGAATCATCCAATGCAACCAGGACATCCCCTGCCTGTACCAATCCACCAGCCACCATGGCATCGCTCACACGCTCCACTTTTGCAGCTAGCTCTGCGACCAGCACGACTTCGTGGCGTGCCTTTACGACGCCCTGGGAGTCGATAAGGAATCTTTGAGAACCAACCTCAACGGGCATCACGTTCACCAGCAGGGCCTGATCACTTTCCGTTTTCTTCTCGGTGGTTTTGCGACCAACGGCCATAAGCACGATGGCGACAAAGACTGCGCCGGCAATGATCACAATGGGCAGAATGACTTTCTTAGCTTGCATAAGACTTCCGTTCAGCGATGTACGCCACCAGCATAAGGCGGTCGGGGTTTGCGAAGTATGAACATCACTATTGTCCCAGGCCAAATGCTATTTACATGCGTCAAAAGGCATGCCCCAACGAAAAACGGGCCCTTTCGGACCCGCTATTCGAATAACCTAAAAGAAGTCAGTTTAGCCTTCTTCGTTCTCCAGAGCCTTCATGCTCAGGCGGATGCGCCCTTGCTTGTCGACCTCAAGAACCTTCACTTTGACGTTGTCGCCTTCGGTGAGCTTATCGCTTACTTTCTCAACGCGTTCGTTGGAAATTTGCGAGACGTGCACCAGACCATCTTTACCCGGGGCAATCGTTACGAATGC